>JAISAV010000176.1 GCA_031266545.1 Odoribacteraceae bacterium
TGATGCATCCCTCTTGGTAGACGATGGTGGTGGAGCCGCAGTGCTCGCAGGGGGTGCTGCCGTTGGCCTCCGTGCCGTTGGGGATAAACTTCCGCAACGCCCGCTCGACGCCGTTTTTCCACGTGTTGATGTTCTCGTTGTCGAACTCCATGGCCCCGATCAGCTCGATGACGTGCGTGATGGGCATCTCGTGGCGCAGGACGCCGGAGATAAACTTGGCGTAGTTCCAGAACTCCTTGTTGAACTTGTAGGAGAGGCCCTCCACGGTGGTCTTGAAGCCTCGCTTGTTGGAGAACTGGAAGTCGTAGCGGCTGTTCCCGTCCTCGTTGACGTTCTTGACGATCTTCCCGTCGTTGACGGCCTTGGGGAGCATGATGCCCTCCTCGTCGTCGGCGATACCGGTGAAGATCTCGTAGGGCAGCCCGTTGTACAGGCCGATGAAGGCGATCCATTTCTCCTTGTTATTCTGGAAACGCACGACCTCGGCCTCGAGTTCCCGGGGCCGTTTCGAGGGGAAGCCTCCCTCTTTCTTGCTGTCGTTGCTGACCATGACGCCGGAGCGGGATCCCTCGCGGTAGACGGTGCATCCCTTGCAGCCGCTGCGCCACGCCTCGATGTAGAGTTGCCCGACCAGATCCTCGGTGACGTCGGCGGGGAGGTTGACGGTGACGCTGATGGAGTGGTCCACCCATTGCTGCACGCGTCCCTGCATCCTGACCTTGGCGACCCAGTCGATGTCACTGGAGGTGGCCTGGTGGTAGGGGGAGCGTTCCACGAGTTGCTCGAGTTCCTCGTCGGTGTAGCTCTCCTTGAGGGTGTGCCCGTTCTTCTCCATCCACGTGGCGAACTTGTGGTGGAAGACGATAAACTCCTCGTAGCTGTCGCCGGTCTCGTCGGTGAAGGTCACCCGCACGTTCCTGTCGTTGGGGTTGACCTTGCGGCGGCGCTTGTAGACGGGCTTGAAGACCGGCTCGATGCCGGAGGTCGTCTGCGTCATGAGGCTCGTGGAGCCGGTGGGGGCGATGGTCAGGCAGGCGATGTTGCGCCGCCCGTGGCGGATCATGCGCTCGTACAGCGCGGGGTCGGCCTCGCGAAGGCGCGCGATGAAGGGGTTATTCTCCTCCCGCGCGGTGTCGTATATCTTGAACGGCCCCCGCTCGATGGCGAGGTCCACCGAGGCGTTATAGGCGGCGACGGCCAGCCGGCGGTGCATGTCCACGGAGAACTCGACGGCCTCGTCACTGCCGTAGCGCAGTCCCAGCGCGGCGAGCATGTCCCCTTCCGCGGTGATGCCGACGCCGGTGCGTCGTCCCTCTCTCGCCTTCCGCTTGATGCGTTGCCAGAGGTGCACCTCGACGCCCTTGACCTCGTCGTCCTCCGGGTCCTGGTCGATCTTCTCGAGGATGGCGTCGATCTTTTCCAGCTCGAGGTCGATGATGTCGTCCATGACGCGTTGCGCCAGCCGGACGTGCTTGTCGAAGAGGGCGTAATTAAAGGAGGCCCCCGGGGTGAAGGGGTCGTCGACGTAGGAGTACAGGTTGATGGCCAGCAGGCGACACGAGTCGTAGGGGCACAGCGGGATCTCGCCGCAGGGGTTGGTGGAGACCGTCTTGTAACCCAGGTCGGCGTAGCAGTCGGGCACGCTCTCCCGGATGATGGTATCCCAGAAGAGGATGCCCGGCTCGGCGGATTTCCACGCGTTGTGGACGATCTTGCGCCACAGGTCGGCCGCCTGTATCGTCCGCTCGTTCTTGGGGTTGGCGGAGTAGACGGGGTACTTCTGCACGTATTCCAGCCCGTTGATGGCGGCGTTCATGAAGTCGTCGTCGATCTTCACGGAGATGTTGGCGCCCGTGACCTTCCCCTCGGTCATCTTGGCGTCGATAAAGCTCTCGGAGTCCGGGTGGTTGATGGAGACGCTCAGCATCAGGGCGCCCCGGCGCCCGTCTTGCGCCACCTCGCGCGTGGAGTTGGAGTAGCGCTCCATGAACGGGACGATGCCCGTGGAGGTGAGGGCGGAGTTTTTCACGGGGGAGCCTTTCGGACGGATGTGCGACAGGTCGTGCCCCACGCCCCCCCGGCGTTTCATCAATTGCACCTGCTCCTGGTCGACCTTCATCACGCCGCCGTAGGAGTCCGACGACCCCTCGTGCCCGATCACGAAGCAGTTCGACAGGGAGGCGATCTGGTATTCGTTGCCGATGCCGGTCATCGGCCCCCCTTGCGGGACGATGTACTTGAAGTCCCGGAGCAACTCGAAGATCTCGTCCTCGCCCAGCGGGTACTTGTAGTTTTTCTCGACGCGCGCGATCTCGGCGGCGAGTCGTCGGTGCATGTCGTCGGGGTTGAGTTCGAAAAGATTCCCGTAGGAGTCTTTTAACGCGTACTTGTTCACCCATACCTGGGTGGCGAGCTTGTCTCCCTTGAAGTACTCCAGCGTGCTCGCGAACGCTTCATCTTGCGTGTATACCCGCTTTTTGCCCGGCACGCTTTTCTCCTCTCGTGTTAACTTGGTCGTTGTTTCTTCCATGCGTTTAGTTTTGGGTTACGTGTTTTATCGCTGGCAAAGCTATGGAAAAAAACTTTTTCGAGAAAACTTTTCGCGTGAATTTCTTGAAAGTTTTCCAATATTTTTTTTAATGCACTGGTTATTAGTGAATGTTTATGCCGGGTGACGGTAAAAAGTTTTCCGATTTGAAATCTTGCGTGTCGTATGGGTTTTGCTAATTTGTTAGTCTGTGCGGGTGGAGGAGATCCTAAAGTCGCATCCTTACTGGGAAAGGTACGTGACTTTTTGACAAGTTGACTTAGCGTTCGTTTAATTCTCTTAATCCCGCAGGGATTTCCACGTGCAGGAGTCGTTCCTCGAGTCGGATCTCCTTGACGTATGGCCCGGAGAGGGGCACCAGTATTTCGCAAGAGGCGAGCCGGACGGTGAGAACGATGTTACCCGAGTAGTTGGCCGCGTGGATCACCTCGCCGGTTTCCCGCGTCAGCAGGTCTTGCACGGCGAAGCCGACCATGTCGGGGATGCCGGGCGCGAGGTCTTCCTGTTCCTGTTCCTCTTCTTCGCAGGCCTCTTCCTCGTCCCCGAGCAGGTCTCGCCCGGCGAGGCGTTCGGCCTGCCGGACGGAATCGACGTAGTCGAATTTCACAAGGTAGGAGGAGGCGCCCCGGCGGCTGATCCCCCCCGGGGCGATATAAAAAGGAACCGGCGCTCCATCCAGCAGGATGAAGACCGGTTCATTCGGTGGTAACGAAAGGAGGTCGTTTCTCGACTGGACGATCATGGCCCCTTGCAGGTGGTGGGGGCGCAGGATAGTCCCGATTTTCACGCTCTCTCTTTCGTCGGTCATTTCTGTTTATTCTGCCGCAGGTGCTTCCACGACGGGAGTTTCTCCTGCGGGTGCTTCGGCTGCAGATACTTCCACGACGGGTACTTCTGCCGCGGGCGCTTCCGCGACGGGCGCTTCCACGGCGGGAGTTTCGGCCGCTGGCGTTTCCGCGGCGGCGATGGCCTCGGTGGCGGCCGCGTCGGCTTCAGCCCTTGCTTCGGCGGCGGCCTTTGCCTTTGCCTCGGCGATGTCGGCCAGTTTCTTGGCGACGATCTCGGCTTTTGCCTCTTTTATCTTGATCTCGGCCTGCAGGCGGGCCTTGGATTGGCTCTCGCTCTCGTTGGTCAGGCGCGTGACCTGGGCCTGTATCTTGGCGAGTTTCTCCTTTTTCCACTCCTCGAATTTGGCGTTGGCCGTGGCCTCGTCAAACGCGCCCTTCTTGACGCCTCCCATCAGGTGTTTCTTCAGGAGGACGCCCTCGTAGGCGAGGATGCGCCGCGTCGTGTCGGTGGGTTGCGCCCCGACGGAGAGCCAGTACAACGCCCGGTCGACGTCCAGCTCGATGGTGGCGGGGTTGGTGATCGGGTTGTAGGAGCCGATCCGCTCGATGTAGCGCCCGTCGCGCGGCGCCCTGCTGTCTGCTACCACTACATGGTAGAATGGTCTGGACTTCCGTCCGTGCCTTGCTAATCTAATTTTAGTTGCCATTTTTTGGTTTTTACTATTGTTTACACTTCCTATTCTCGATAGGCGGGGCAAAGGTATAAAATAATTATCAATAGGCCATTATCGCCGGTAAAATATTTCATCGCGGGCGGGCTTTACTTTTCGACGCGCATGCGGGCGTCCACGGCCACGACGCTTTCGCGGGTGCCCAGCAGCGGGTTCAGGTCCATCTCGAAGATCTCCGGCGCCACGGTGACCAGCACGGATACCCGCGCGGCGGCCTCGGCGAGGGCGGCCTCGTTGACCGGTTCCTGCCCGCGCGCGCCCTGGATGAGCTTGTAGGCGCGCAGTTCGCGAATCAACGCGAGCGCCTCGTCGGCGGCAAAGGGGGCGAGGCCGGCCTTCACGTCCTTCAATACCTCGATAAAGATGCCGCCCAGCCCGTACAGGACGGTGTGCCCGAACTTGTCGTCCCGCTTCGCGCCGATGAATACCTCGGTGCCGCGCAGTTGTCGCGCCAGCGTGACGGCGCGCGTCTCCTTGATCTGTATCAACCGGCGGAACTCGCGGCGGACGCTCTCGACATCGGTCACGTTGAGCACGACGCCGCCCACGTCGGACTTGTGCACCGGCCCCACGACTTTCATCACCAGCGGGAAGCCGATCTCCCCGGCCACGCGCGCAGCCTGTTCCTCGTCGGTGGCGATTCCTTCCCGGGCGCGGGCGATTCCGGCGGCGTCGAGGAGCTGGTGCACCTCCCCCGGGGAGAGGTACCCGTTGCCCGCCCGGTCGATCACGGCGCGTATTCCCCGCGCGTCCACCCCGGGGAGCGCCGGGGCGACGGGACGCGGGGCCGGCGTCTTGCAGGTCTTGCAGAGGGCGTTGCCGAAGAGCACCTCGTCCGGGAAGTAGGCACGTCCCCGGGCGACGAAGGCGTCGATCTCCTCCTGCACGTACTGCCGCGACGGGAAGATCGGGAAGATCGGCTTGCGGGAGGTGGTGATCTTCCGGTCGATCAGGTCGTACACGTCGTGCACCGGGAAAAGGCCGGGGCTACCGAAGATGACGGCCATCCCGTCGATGTCGTCGAAGTCGTCGTTGCAGGCGTCGATGATGTGGCCGAGTTGCTCGGCGGTGCCCGTGGCGAGGAAGTCGATCGGGTTGCCCGTCGACGATCCCGGGAAGAGTTTTTCCAGCAGTTTGTCGGCCTTTTCTCCCTCGACGCGCGGCACCTCCATGCCACCGTTCGAGAGAGCGTCGGTCAGCATCACGGCGGGGCCGCCGGCGTGGGTGATGACCGCAATGTTCTTGCCTTGTAGCGCGGGGTAGGTGAAGATCCCCGCGACGGTCATCAGCTCGTCGCGCCCGGAGCAGCGGATGATGCCCGCCGCCCGGAAGAGGGCGTCCACGGCCACGTCCGGGCTGGCCATCGCTCCCGTGTGGGAGGAGGCGGCGCGGCTACCGGCCGCGGATCCCCCGGACTTGACGGCGGCGACGCGGCACCCCTTGCGGATCAGCGAGGAGGCGTGCTTGAGCAACTTGTCCGGTCGCGCGATGCTCTCCACGTACAGCAACTTGATCTTCGAGTCGCGCGCGGGATCGAAAGATTCGTCCATGAATTCGAGGATCTCCTCCACCCCCATCTGGGCGGAGTTGCCCACGGAGTACATGCTGTTGAACTTGATCCCCTTTTGCATCCCGGCGTCCATGATAAAGATGGCGGTGGCGCCGGAGCCGGAGATCAAGTCCACGCCCCGCGGGTCGAGCCGCGGCGTGGGGGAGGTAAAGGCCCCGTTGTAGTGGTTGGTCAGCACCCCGATGCAATTCGGCCCGATCAGGGAGCCGCCCACCGAGTTGATGGTCTCCGTGATCTGGCGCTCCAGCCGCGCCCCTTCCTCTCCCTCCTCGTGGAAACCGGCGGAGAGGATGATAAAGGCCCGCGTCTTTTTCTCCCGCGCCAGCACCTCCACCGCCGCCGGGCAGTATTTCGCGGCTATCGCGAGGATCGCCAGCTCTACCTCCGGCAACTCGCTCACGTCGCGGCAGGCGGCGATCCCCTGCACCCGGTCGGCCTTCGGGTTCACCACGTGCAGCGCCCCCTTGAAAATCCCGTCGCGCAGGTTGCGCAGCACGGCGCCCCCCGGCTTGTACACGTCGTCCGAACCGCCCACGACGACGATGCTCGCCGGGTTAATTAATTCTCTTACTACCATAAATTGTCGTGTTTTATCCCGTCGCCGGGGTTAGATATTGTTGAAAAAAGTCAGGAACTCGGTCAATTTCATCACCATCTCCCGCGACCCGATGTACAGCGGCACCCGCTGGTGCAGCGACACCGGCGACAACTCGAGCACGCGCCGCTCGCCGTTGATGGCCACGCCGCCGGACTGCTCGGCGATAAACGCCATCGGGTTGCACTCGTAGATCAGGCGCAACTTCCCCGCGGGGTAGGCGTTCGTCTCGGGATAGAGGAAGATGCCCCCGTGCAGCATGTTCCGGTGATAATCGGCCACCAGCGAGCCGATGTACCGGGAGGTGTACGGCCGCCCGCCCGTCGCGTCGATCTCCTGGCAATACTTGATGTACTTCTTCACCCCCACGGGGAAGTTGATGTAATTCCCCTCGTTGATGGAATAGATCCTGCCGCTCGGCGGCGTCTGCACGTCGGGATGCGAGAGGCAGAACTCGCCGATGGAGGTGTCCAGCGTGAAGCCGTTCACGCCGCGCCCGGAGGTGTAGACCAGCATCGTTGACGAGCCGTAGATCACGTAACCGGCCGCGAGTTGCTCCGTCCCCGCTTGCAGGAAATCTTCCGTCGCGGGGGGGCTGCCGACCGGCGATGTCCGGCGGTAAATCGAGAAGATCGTGCCGACGGAGACGTTCGCGTCGATGTTGCTGGAACCGTCCAGCGGGTCCATGCAGACGATGTACTTCCCCTCCTTGCACCATCCCTCGTCAAAGACCACGATGTCCTGGTTCTCCTCCGTGGCCACGCCGCAGCACTCGCCGCTCGCCCGCAACTCGTCCATGAAGATCGTGTCTGCGAAGAGATCCAGCTTCTGCTGGTTCTCCCCCTGCACGTTGATCGTGCCCACGCGCCCGAGGATGTCCACCAGCCCGGCCTTGTTCACCTCCCGGTGCACTTTTTTCGCCGCGATCCCGATGTGGTGCAACAGCCGCGAGAACTCGCCCGTCGCGCCGGGGATCTCGGCCTGTCGTTCGACGATAAATTGATTTAAAGTAGTTACTTTATGCATTAACATGACATCATATTGATTATTTTTGTCCCGCGAATATATAATAAAAATCGTCGCGTGATACCCCGCCCGGCAAGACGCGGGTTGAAAAATGAAAAAATAGTGGCGTGAACGGCGTCATATTGATAGTCTCGCGGCTTTTTTGTTTACAAATTATAATGCATGATGGAGATATTCAAGTTTGGCGGTGCTTCCGTGAAGGATCCGGAAGGGGTGAAGAATCTGGCCTCGATCGTGGGCGAGCAGGAGGGACGTCTGGTGGTAGTGGTCTCGGCCATGGGCAAGATGACTAACTTGCTGGAACAAGTGTGCGAGGCTTATTTCCGCCGGGAAGAGGGGCGGGCGAGGGCGTTTTTCGAGGAGTTCCGCGACTTCCACGTCGCGATCACTGACGCCCTTTTCCCGCACGCTTACGAGCCTGCCCGCGTTCACCTCGACAAGTGGCTATCCGCCCTGGAACGACTGCTCGAGGAGGAGCCTTCGCTCAGCTACGATTACGAGTATGACCGCGTCATCCCCTTCGGGGAGTTACTGTCGACCAGCATCGTCTCCGATTACCTCGCGATGATTGGCGTGAACAACCGTTTCGTGGACATCCGCCGTCACTTGATCTCCGACTCCTCCTACCGGAACGCCAACATCGACATGGAGGTCTCCGGGGAGCGTTGCCGCGAGGCGTTCCACTTCGGGGAGGTCTCTTGCTACGTCACGCAGGGCTTTATCGCCGGTACCCGCACCAACCAGAGCACGACCCTCGGGCGGGAAGGCTCGGATTACACGGCCGCCCTACTGGCCAACCTGCTTGACGCCAGTCGGGTCACCATCTGGAAGGACGTGCCGGGGGTGATGAACGCCGACCCCAAGGAGTACGCGAAGGCCGCGGTCATCGGGCAGATGTCCTACAAGGAGGCGATCGAACTCTCCCACTTCGGGGCCAAGGTCATCCACCCCAAGACCATCAAGCCGATCCAGAACAGGCACATCCCGCTTCACGTGAGATCGTTCCTCTTCCCGGGATCGTCCGGCACCGTCATCCGCGATTTTGACGAGTGGATCGCGCTGCCCCCCATCTATATCAACAAGACAAACCAACTGTTGCTTACCCTCACCCCGCGCGACTTCTCCTTTATCGCCGAGGAGAAGTTAAGCCACATCTTTGCCGTCCTGGCGAAGTACAAGCTAAAGTTGAACTTGATGCAAAACTCGGCCATCAGCTTCTCGTTTTG
>JAISAV010000221.1 GCA_031266545.1 Odoribacteraceae bacterium
AGCAGGCTGAAAGCCTGCGAGCCAATGCAATACCATGCTATTGCTTGCGCCCCTTCAGGGCTTGGCGAATCGTATAATCCGGTTCGTGGGGCGTTGCCCCACGCTATTGCTTGACGGGCTTTCAGCCCTTGATTTGACGGCATCGAGCGGGAGTTGCTAACGAGTACGGGACATGCCCAAATCCTTGGTGATATTTTACTCTTTTCCGGCGTGCAAGCGGGAAAGAGTAAAGATTTAATACTACCTTTGCCTAAAATATGATACGTTAACATTGTATTTATATTGAAATCGCAAATATAGGATCATTTGCTTTTACTTCCAAGCAAAATGCGCTTTTTTTAAACCATTCCCGTAAATTCCCTCCTCTCGATAAACGTTTTATGCGTGCTTCTCCCTTTTGCGGCTCAAAGGCACGTTATGCCATGCCATGCTTCCACGTCAATTTAAGGGCTAATGCAGGAGGAGGCCGAAGGTGTCCAATGTGCCCCGCTACCCAAAGCGAAGTGATATAAAAAAGAAGAGCCGCCTCCAACGAGACGGCTCTTCTCTTTCAAGTAACCGGGTGGTTACAACAAGTGATGCGCGCACGTGACGCCCGCCATGACGATGGCCACCATGCTCATCAACTTGATCAGGATATTCAGGCTGGGGCCGGAGGTGTCCTTGAAGGGATCGCCCACCGTGTCGCCGATCACCGCGGCCTTGTGGGCCTCCGAACCCTTGCCCCCGAGGTTGCCCTCCTCGACGTATTTCTTGGCGTTGTCCCAGGCGCCACCGGCGTTAGCCATGAAGATGGCCAGCACGAAGCCAGTGCCGAGGCCGCCGGCCAGCAGGCCGATCACGCCGGACACCCCGAAGATCAAGCCGATGACCACCGGCACGATGATCGCCAGCAGCGACGGGAAGATCATCTCGCCCTGCGCACCCTTCGTGGAGATTTCCACGCAACGGGCGTAGTCCGGCTCGGATTTCCCTTCCATGATCCCCTTGATCTCGCGGAACTGGCGGCGTACCTCCTGCACCATCTTCTGGGCGGCCCGTCCCACGGCGTTCATCGTCAGCCCGCAGAAGACGAACGACATCATCGAACCGATAAAGATACCGGCCAGCACCTTGGGATTCATCAGGGTCACGTCGTAGTAATACATGAAGTCCGTCAACGTGGCGTCCACCGTGTTGATCGTCCGCTCGCCGATTTCCAGCACGGTGGTACCCATCCGCGCCAGCGCGATCTTGATCTCCTCGATGTAGGAAGCGATCAGGGCCAGCCCTGTCAGGGCGGCGGAACCGATCGCGAAACCCTTGCCCGTGGCCGCCGTGGTGTTTCCCAGCGCGTCGAGGGCGTCCGTCCGCTGGCGCACTTCCTTGCCCAGCTTGCTCATCTCGGCGTTCCCGCCGGCGTTATCCGCGATGGGGCCATAAGCGTCCGTGGCCAGCGTGATGCCCAGCGTGGACAACATGCCGACGGCGGCGATCCCGATCCCGTAAAGCCCTTTCGATATATCCACGAACTTGAGATCGAATTCGGTAGCGAACAAGAACGAGAGAATCACGCCCACCACGATGGTGATCACCGGGATAGCGGTAGAAATCATCCCCGTGCCGATCCCCTTGATCACGACGGTGGCCGGCCCGGTCTCCGCGCTCTTGGCGATGCCTTGCGTCGGCTTGTAGCCGTGCGAGGTGTAATATTCCGTGGCCTTGCCGATCACGATGCCCGTCAGCAACCCGACGATGATCGACCCGCAGATCCAGTAGCTCAACCCCAGCAGGTAGACCACGAGGAAGCTGGCGCCAATGATCAGCACGGAACTCGTGTTAATCCCCTTGTCCAGCGCCCTAAGCAGCTTTTGTTGCGAGGCCCCCTCCCGCGTGCGCACCATGAAGATGCCCAGCAGCGAGAGCACCACGCCGAAGGCGGCGATCAGCATGGGGGCCAAGATCGCGTTAAACTGGCTCGCCTCCGCGCGGAAAGCGGCGGCGCCCAGGGCCGCCGTGGCCAGCACGGCGCCGCAATACGACTCGTAGAGGTCGGCGCCCATGCCGGCGACGTCACCCACGTTGTCGCCCACGTTGTCGGCGATCGTGGCGGGATTGCGGGGATCGTCCTCCGGTATCCCGGCCTCCACCTTTCCCACGAGGTCAGCGCCCACGTCGGCGGCCTTCGTGAAGATCCCGCCGCCCACGCGGGCGAAGAGGGCCTGCGTCGAGGCGCCCATGCCAAAGGTCAGCATGGTCGTTGTGATTATGATGGCCTTCTCGGAAGCGGAAGCCTCTTCCACGAAGTGATCCAGCAGCAACCACCACAGCGAGATGTCGAGCAGCGCCAGCCCGACCACCACCAGTCCCATCACCGCGCCGGAGCGGAAGGCCACCTTCAGGCCGTCATTCAAGCTCCTGCGGGCGGCATTGGCCGTGCGGGCCGAGGCGTGGGTCGCCGTCTTCATCCCGATAAAACCGGCTAACCCGGAGAAGAGTCCCCCCGTGAGAAACGCGAACCACACCCACTCGTTCTGCAACCGGAGGCCGTATGCCATCCACGCGAAAAGGGCGCAAATTACCAAGAACACGATCCCAACCACCTTGTATTGTTGCTTCAAGTAGGCCATCGCTCCCCGGCGGACGTGACCCGCGATGCGTTTCATGGTCTCGTCCCCCTCGGACTCCTTGAGCATGTTCCTGTAAAAGATCCACGCGAACAGCAGCGCGACGATAGCACACGCGGGTACTATCCAGAATAATGTGTTTAACATAATTGAAAGATTTTTATAATTATAATTTGATTGATAATAAAGATGCCGAAGCTACAAAAACAACTTCGGCACGCAAATGTAACAAGAAATAGGGTATTCCTGTTATGCAACATTCATGCTATACAACATAAATGTCGTAGTCGTCGGCGCCCGTGATCTGGAACTCGTGGAAGGAGCCGATCTCTAACGGCCGGCCCGCGTGAACGAACACCTCCGGGTCGACCTCCGGGGAGTCGATCTCCGTGCGCCCGACGTATCCCTCTCCCTCCGCCCGATCGATCAGCACCCGCACGCGTTGCCCGATTCGTCGCTCGTTGAGGGCGGCGGAGATTTGCCGCTGGCGTTCCATGATCTCTTCCGCCCGTTTCCGCTTGACGCGTTCCGGCACGTCGTCCCGGTAGTGTTTATCGCAATACGTGTCCTCCTCGTGCGAGTAGGGGAAGACTCCCAGGCGCTCGAACTTCATCTCCTCCACGAAGGCCAGCATCTCGCGGAAATCCGCGGGGGTCTCGCCGGGGTGTCCCGTCATGAGCGTCGTGCGCAGGGCGATGCCCGGCACCTCCTGCCTGATCCGCCGCACCAGCTCCCGCGTCTGCGCTCCCGTCACGCCCCGGCGCATGAGTTGGAGCATCCGGTCGCTGCAATGTTGCAGCGCGATGTCGAGGTACTTGCAGACGTTGGGGCGCTCGCGCATGACGGCGAGCAACTCCAACGGGAAGCCTGCCGGGTAGGCGTAATGAACCCGGATCCACTCGATTCCCGGCACGTCTGCCAGCCGATCGACCAGTTCCGCCAGGCGATTCTTCCCGTGGCGATCCACTCCGTAATAGGTCGTGTCCTGCGCGACGACCAGCAACTCCTTCACCCCCTGCCCGGCCAGCCGTTCCGCCTCGCTGATAATCTCCTCGAAGTCCCGCGACGCGTGCCGGCCCGTCATCAGCGGGATGGCGCAATAGGAGCAAGTCCGGTCGCACCCCTCCGAGATCTTCAGGTAAGCGTAATGCGACGGCGTCGTCAGGAGCCGCTCGTCCCGTAGCGACTCGTTATACGCCTTGCCCAGTTCTGCGAGGATCCCTTTCCAGTCAAACTTCCCGAACCACGCGTCCACCTCCGGGATCTCTTGCTTTAACTCCCCCGCGTAACGCTGCGACAGGCATCCCATCACGAAGAGGCGCTTGACGCTTCCCGCGCGCTTCCGCTCCACCTGCTCGAGGATCGTGTTGACCGACTCCTCCTTGGCGTCGCCGATAAAACCGCACGTGTTCACCACCACGATTCCCGCCGTCGACCCCTCCACGTCAACCTCCACGCCGTACCCCACCTTTTCCAGTTGCCTCATCAGCAACTCGGCGTCTACCAGATTCTTCGAGCACCCGAGGTTAATCACGTTGACCTTTTGCTTCATTTTTTTCAATTTGCCCGCGAAGGTAACAATTGTTATCTTCGCGGCAAAATGGAAAAGATGAGCGACAAGGCATGGCTACCCACCTCCCGGGAAGAGGTCGAGCGACGCGGCTGGAAGAGCATCGACGTCATCCTCTTCTCGGGCGA
>JAISAV010000076.1 GCA_031266545.1 Odoribacteraceae bacterium
AAAAAAAATCACCACGCAACGCACTCATATCACGTGCATTATAATTTTTAACGCGAAAAAAAGGGGTAATTGACTAAAGGAACAAGCAAACATTCTTGTAATCGTGACGGGAAGAAAATAGAATGTTGTGCGCATATAGTGTAACACGGATAAAAAGAGAATGTAAAAATCAAACACACATGAAACACTTCTGGCATATATTAATCTGCATCCCGTTCTTGGTAACGGCATGCGTGCGCGACATCTCCACGGGAATGCCGCAGCAAGAAGAGACAGACGAACAACTTCGCGTCAAGTTTGTCATGCACGTTTCCGGCCAGCAAACACCGGGATCGCGGGCAATGAACGCTAACGCGGAAAACACCATCGCCCGCGTCGACGTGCTTGCCTTCAAGGTGAGCGACACGGGTACGGAGACTTACGACTACCTCGCGTCAGCGACCGACATCACGGGCGTGGCGGACGAGAACACGAAGCAATTCACCGTGAGGCTGCTGAAAAGCGACGATAATTACCGTTTCGTGCTTGTTACCAACCTGCCCGATAGCGAGCGGCAACGCCTCTACCACCTGACGGGGCAGGGAAAGGACGAGGTACTCTCCTCCATCCTCTACACCCACCCGGGCAAGTGGACGGCCAACGGGTCGACCACGGGACAGTTTACCCCGCTCCCCATGTGGGCCGAGACGGGCATCATGCAGGTAGACGATGACCTCGCGGCGGATGGTATCCCCGGCGTCTCGCTCACGCGGGCGCTGGCCAAGTTCGAGGTCTCGGTGACCACCCAAGAGGCGCGCGACGTCTTCACCGTGGAAAAGGTATACCTATATAATAGGGCATCCCGCGGTCGGGTCGTCCCCGTGAAAGAGAAATGGTACGCGTCGTCTCCCAAGGCCTCCATGCCGGACGATGACGATCCGGCGAACAACCCGCTCGTGATCCGCGGCCCGCTCGAGTACGACGTCCCGGGGGCCAGCGCTCACGCGTTCACGCGGGAGATTTACATGTTCGAGACCGCGGCCCCGGCCAACCCCAGCGCTTCCCTCGACGCCACGTGTATCGTGGTGGGGGGAATCTACGGCAACGCGACGGAGCGCTCCTACTACCGGCTTGACCTCAAGGACCTCAAGGACAAGCAAAGCAACTACCGCGATATCCTGCGCAACCACGCGTACGCTTTTAATATCGTCAAGGTCAGCGGGCCGGGTTATCCCACGCCCGAACAGGCTTTCCGCTCCGCGCCGGTAAACATCGAGGCCGAGGTTGTCGAGTGGAACGAGGGGAAGATCCCGAACGTCCTCTTCGACGGTCAACATATCCTGGGCCTGAGCCACTCCTCCTTCGAGTTCTTCCGCGACGCGCAGACCGACAACGAGGAGGTCAACAAGCTGGTCGTCTTCACCGACTACCAGTCGAGCAGTCCGGCCGAGTCCGGCTGGAAAGCTGGTGCCATCACCTACGATGACGCCGCCACCGGAACCGATTGGTTAACCCTCTCGACGGCGAGCGGGGCGGCCAACGTCGAGACAAACCTTTACCTGTACCTCCAGCAAAACACGACGGGCGTGCCGCGCACCTGCTCTTTCCTGATCGAGGCCGGGCGCCTCAAGTACCGGGTCGAGGTCGAGCAACTGGAGCGGGCCGCCATCGGCATCTCCATCGTGGACGAGGAGCGTAAGTCGGTCGAGCAGATCGTCTTCGCGGCCTTCACCGGGCAGAAACCGGCAGCGAGGAAATTCACCGTCCAGTGGCAGCCCAAGGATGTATCGCTTTCCACCCTCGCCACCAACATCGGCCCGGGTATGACTCTCGGGCAGGGGCAACCCGTCGCGGGGAATCCTCTCTCGGGTGGTTCGGTAACATTTACCGTCGCGCCTGCCGCGATCACGCCGGGGCCGAGCGAGTCTCCCTTTATCGAGCGGACGACGCTGTACACGTTCTCCATCAACACCGAAGGGCAGAGGATCGTCAAGAACATCCTCTTACAGCACATCAACCGCGCCACCGTCACCGACCTCCAAGACAAGATGTTTTTGATGGACGGCACCACGCAATCTTTCAACGTGAAGGCTAACTTCCCGTGGAAAATCGAGTTGTTCAAGGATGAGCTGGGATTGTTGGCCACCAATTTCACCGTGCAATACGGGGGGAATAACACCGGCAAGGGCGACCAAGTCTCTTTCAAGCTAAAGGATTTTATCTCCAATTACAATCCGGCAAACCCCACATCGGGCACCATCACCCTGCGCCTGTCGCAAAGGAACGAGAAGAACCAGTACGAGGAGGTGGCCACTTACAATATTGAATGTATAGCCGCTATCCTGCACGGGAACTCCAACAGCTATATGGTGAAACCGAATGGATTGCCCATCCTGATCCCGTTGACGCAGGTCAAGAGAGCCATGTTAGGCACTGCATCCTACTTGTTACCGACGAACTGGATCACGAACGCGAACTTCAGCAAATTGAGCGTGAAGGTACTGTGGCAAGACCAAAACGTCTCCTTCGATAACGCAAACTCCGTCGTGAGGAGGATCCAACTGCTGGGCACTTCCATAGAGGATGCCAAGATCCTGCTGATTCCCGGTACACGAGAGGGAAATGCCGGCTTGGCTCTCTTTGAGAATGGCGTGATCAAGTGGAGCTGGCACATCTGGAACACGTCCTACATCCCCGGTGACGGCACCGCCACGAACCCGATCACGTCCCCTGCTGCCAGCAGTAACCGCGACGTACCGGGAGGAAAAGTCTACCGCTTCAAAGGCACGGGCAACACCGACTACGTGTGGATGGATCGTAACCTCGGCGCCTCGGCCACCACCTCCAATGAACTCGTGTACCAGTGGGGGAGAAAAGATCCCTTCCCCGGGGCGACCCAAGTGAAAGACAACGCACCACCACGAACATGGTATTATAGCACGACAACGGTATATAGAGCCGTGGAAACGCCGGCGACCGTGGGGTATTTTAATACGAGCAACGCCATGAGTACTCCCCTCACCCGCTACAAGGATGCTGACTGGATCGCGGGAACCAAATTGCAATTGAATGCCTATGTCTTATGGGGTAGAGACTATGGTAACAAAATTGTCGATGATGGTTTTGTTGACCGAAATACCGGGAAGAGCGCGTTCGATCCGTGCCCGGAAGGGTGGAAGGTTCCGCCGGGCAACGTGGATAACTCCCCGTGGCCAGATAAAATCGACAAAGCGCTAATGGGTGATTATGCTTTTACCGGAAAAATGGTCTACAATAAGGATAATTATAGCGGCTTGTCCGGATACTACTGGATGGCCACGCCGAAAGAGTTGGAAGCCACGCCCCATCTAGGTAATGTCATGACCTACGGTAATGTAACATTCAATATGTCCGTGGGGCATGAGAATCGAGGTGATGCCAACGCTATCCGCTGTATCAAAGAATAACGTGCACACACACTTTCACGTTCATTTGTTTCATATCCTTAAGGAGGCCGTCGAGTGACGGCCTCCTCGTTTTTTCTCGCCTCACGCGGTTTCCTCGCCGGGGGCGTCAAGCGCGCGCTGTTCTTGGTAGAGGGCGTGATACTTCCCGCCGAGGGCGACGAGTTGCTCATGGGTACCCTGCTCGATGACCCGCCCGGCCTCGAGGACGATGATGCGATCGGCGTTCATGACGGTAGAGAGGCGGTGAGCGATGACGATCGTCGTGCGCCCGCGCATGAGTTGATCCAGCCCCTCCTGGATGAGCGCTTCGCTGCGCGTGTCGATATTACTGGTCGCCTCGTCGAGCAGCAAGATCGAGGGATTGGCGATGGCGGCGCGGGCGATATTGATCAACTGGCGTTGCCCTTGGCTGAGGTTGGCGCCGTCATTCTCGAGCAGCGTGTCATAGCCCCCGGGCAGGCGACTGATAAAAGCGTGCGCGGCGGCAGAACGGGCGGCGGCCTCCACCTCTTCGTCCGTGGCCTCGAGGCGCCCGAAGCGGATATTCTCGCGCACGGTAGCGGTAAAGAGGCGCGTCCCCTGCAGCACGACGGCCATCGCCCGGCGGAGGTCGCGGCGCGCGACGCGCTGCACGGGGTGACCGTCCACGGTAATCTCCCCGGCGGTCGCGTCGTAGAAGCGGGCGAGCAGGCTCATGATCGTGCTCTTGCCCGCGCCCGTCTCGCCGACGAGGGCGATCTTCTGGCCGGGGGCGGCGACGAGCGAGACCCCCTCGAGCACCGGCTTGCCCGGCACGTACTCGAACCAGACCTCCCTCATCTCCACCTCGCCGCGCACGCGGTCGAGGGCGATCATCCCCGGCCCTTCCTCCTCGCCTTCCCCCGGCTCGTCGATCACCTGAAAGACGCGCTCGGCGCCGGCGATGGCGGCCTGTATGCTATTATAGAGGGTCGCCAGCTCGTTGACCGGCCGGCCAAACTGGCGCGCGTATTGGAGAAACGCGGCGAGACCGCCGACGTCCAGTCCCCGGTAGATGGCGAGGAGGGCGCCCGCGATGGTGATCAGGACAAAGTTCAACGTGTTCAGGTTCTGCATCACGGGCATCATCAGCCCGGAATAGAACTGGGCGCGGGCGGACTTCTCCCGCAGTTCGTCGTTCACCCGCCCGAAGGCGGCCTCGACCCGCCCCTCGCGGCCGAAAAGCTGCACCACCTTCTGCCCGCTGATCATCTCCTCGGCGTAGCCGTCGAGGTTGCCCACGGCGACTTGCTGGGCCTTGAAGTGGCGGCGGCTGCGCTTCACGATGGCGCGCGTGGCCCAGCCGATCAACGGGAGCGTGACCAGCGTGACCAGCGCGAGCAGGGGACTGATGTAAAACATGAGGGCGAGCGTCCCGGCCAGCGTCAGGAAAGCCGTCAGGATATCCGTCAGGCTATCCGTCAGGGCGATGCCGAGCTGGTCGATGTCGTTGGTAAAGCGGCTCATCAGGTCGCCGTGGCGGCGGGCGTCGAGGTAGGCGACGGGGAGGCGCTCGACGCGCCGGAAGAGGTCGACGCGCAGGCGCGAGACCACGCGCTGGCCCACCTTGTTCAGCAGGCGATACTGCACGTAAGTCGAGGCGACGCCGGTCAGGTAGATGGCCCCCAGCGCGGCGAGGGCGCGGGGCAAGCGGGCGAGATCGCCGGGGAGGATATACTCGTTGATGATGGGCCGCAGCATGTACGAGCCGAGCAGCAGGGTGGCCACGCTGACGAGGACGAGCACCCCGGCGAGGAGCATCGCGAGGCGGTCGCCCGCGAAATACGAGGCCACGCGCCGGATGGCGCGGCCGCCGTCCAGCGGCCTTTCGTCGTGATGAACCTTCTTGTCTCGTGCCATGCCTCAGAATATTTCGCGTCGCGCGTCGTAAATCTCCCGGTACGCCCCCGGCCGCACCAGCAGGTCGGCGGGCGCGCCGATGTCGCGCACCACCCCATCCTCCAGCACGATCACGCGGTCGGCCGCCTGCATCACGCGCGCCCGCTGGGTGATCAGGAAGAGGGTAACGTCGGCCAGCCGGGCGGCCAGCCGGTGGCGTATCTTCAGCTCCGTGTCGGAGTCCACCGCGCTGGTACTATCGTCGAGGATCAGCACCCGGGGATTTTTCAGCAAGGCCCGGGCGATGCAGAGGCGCTGCTTTTGCCCGCCGGAGAGGTTCACGCCCCCGCGTCCGAGGGGGGTATCGTACCCGGCGGGTAGCCCGACGATAAAGTCATGCGCCATCGCGTCGCGGGCGGCCCGCTCGATCTCCTCGCGGGACGCGTCGGCCCGCCCCCAGCGCAAGTTCTCGAGGATCGTCCCGGTGAACAGCTCGTCGTCCTGCAACACGATCGCCACGCGGGAGAGCAACTCCTCGCGGTCGTGATCCCTGACGTCGACGCCGTCCACCAGCACCTCGCCCGCCGTCACGTCGCGCAGCCGCGGGATCAGTTGTACCAGCGAACTTTTGCCCGATCCCGTGGCCCCCGCCACGGCGATGGTCTCGCCCGCGGCCACGTGAAAGGAGACGTCGCACAGCAGGTCGTCCGGCGCGCCGGGGTAGCGGAAATGCACGTGGCGAAAGGTCACCTCGCCGCGCGTCACGCGGTGATCCCCCGACGGGTTATTCTTCAGCGCCGGTTCCGCCGTCATCACCTCGAGCACCCGCCCGGAGGAGGCCGCCGCGCGGGCGATGTTCGTCACGATCATGGAGAGCATCATCAGCGAGACCAGTATCTGCGACAGGTAATTCACGAACGCGATCAGCTCTCCCACCCGGATCTCCCCGCCGATCACCTTGACGCCGCCCAGCCACAGGAGGACGAGCATGGCGACGTTCGTCACCAACTGGATGGCCGGGAAGAAGAGGACGAACAGGTTGCCCGCGCGCGTCAGGCTGATGCGCAACTCCTCGCTGCCGGCGGTGAACTTCCGCTCCTCGAAAGGCTCGCGCGCGAAGGACTTGACCACGCGAAAGTTGAGCAAGTTCTCGCGCACCACGCCGTTCAGCCGGTCGATCTTCTGCTGCACCTGCAAGAAGTAACGAAACCCGCCCCGGACGATCCACCACGCGCACCCCACCAGCACCGGCAGGACGGCCAGCAGGATCAGCGACAGCTCGACGTCGATGTTCACGATAAAGAAGACGGCCATGACCAGCATCAGCGGCGAGCGCAGCAGGATGCGCATGGCCATCATCACCACGTGCTGGATCTTGGTAATATCGTTCGTGAGGCGGGTGATCAGGGAGGCCGGGGTAAAGCG
>JAISAV010000077.1 GCA_031266545.1 Odoribacteraceae bacterium
GCAGGGAGGCGATCGCCTCGTCCAGCACGCGCTGGAAGTCGTTGGCCAGCACCTCCTCCTCCGTGGTGGAGGTCGAGGGGGGCGTCGCCGCGAGGATTTTTCGCGTGATCACGCGCTCGTGCGCCACGCGCTTCAAGTAATTCGCCGCCACGTTCCGGGCGATGGTCCTCAAGTAGGCGTTGAAGTATTCCACGCCCCGCAACTCCTCCCGCGCGATCCATATTTTCATGAAAACCTCTTGCACGATGTCCTCCGAGAGGGCCTCGGAACGGGTCAGGTACCTCGCGAACGAGTATATCCTGGGCTGGTAGTGATCGAACAGGTGACGAAACGCCCGCTCGTCGCCCGCCGCGACTCGCTCGAGTATCTCATTTTCCGTGTATGTAGGAAGGTCTATCACGTTAATCCCGGTTTCGGGCAAATGTAATGCTTTTTTTAGGATTGTTTGAACTTTTACCCGCGAAGAAATTTTTTTAACAGGCGAGGGGGAGATGAAAACGACGATTACCGCACGGTTTTCGGCGATTACCACGCGGTAATCGCCGATTACACGCAGTTTTTCACGAAGGATCGTTATGTTAATGGAAAACACCATTCTTCGATATGGATATATCGGAAGTTTTTCGTAACATCGCGACCGACAAGTGACCCGGGTCGCCCGGGCGAGCGGGGGAGGGGTAAATTTTAAACAAGAATATCATGCAGGACAATTTATTTTGTATCGAAGGGAAAGTGATTGTTATTACCGGCGGCTGCGGCGTGCTGGGCACGTCGATGGCGCGCTACCTTGCCCGGCAGGGCGCGCGGGTGGTCATCCTCGACCGCGTGAGGGAGAAGGGTGACGCGCTGGTGGCCGCGATCGCGGCGGACGGGGGCGACGCGATGTATCTCGACACGGACGTGCTCGACACGGCCTGCCTCGAGCGGAACAGGACGGAAATACTCGCCGCGCGCGGGAGGATTGACGTGCTGGTGAACGCCGCCGGGGGGAATATGGCGGGCGCGACGATCGCGCCGGAGAAGACGATTTTCGACTTGCAGGTCGACGCCTTTAAAAAGGTGGTCGACCTGAATCTTTTCGGCACGGTGCTGCCCACGATGGTCTTCGCGCGAGCGATGGTCGAGGGAGGGGAGGGGAATATCGTGAACATGGCCTCCGAGTCGGCGCTTCGCCCGTTGACGCGCGTGGCCGGTTACGGGGCGGCCAAGGCCGCGGTGGCCAATTTCACGAAGTACATGGCGGGAGAGCTGGCCCTCAAGTTCGGCGAGCGTTTCCGCGTCAACGCGCTGGCGCCGGGATTCTTTATCACGGAGCAAAACCGGACGCTGCTCACGAACCCGGACGGCTCGTATACCGACCGCGCGCGGACGATCTTGGCCCACACGCCCTACCGGCGCTTTGGCGAGGCGGAGGAGCTGCTCGGGTCGCTGCATTATTTAGTGAGTGACGCCTCGCGTTTCGTGTCGGGCACGATCCTCGTGGTGGACGGTGGTTTTGACGCGTTTTCTATTTAACAATAACGACATGATTTTAAGTGAACAAACATGGCGGTGGTACGGGCCGGGAGATCCCGTGTCGCTGGCGGACATCCGGCAAGCCGGCGCGACCGGCGTCGTCACGGCGTTGCATCACGTGAAGAACGGCGAGACGTGGAGCCTCGAGGAGATCGACAAGCGCGTCGCGATGATCGAGGCGGCGGGCCTCACGTGGTCGGTGGTGGAGAGCATACCCGTGCACGAGCATATCAAGACCCGCGAGGGAAATTTCAGGCAATATATCGAGCATTACAAGCAGGGCATCCGCAACCTGGCGGCGCGCGGCGTGAAGGTGATCACGTACAACTTCATGCCGGTGCTGGACTGGACGCGCACGGACCTGGCCTACACCATGCCCGACGGCTCGCGGGCGTTGCGCTTCGAGCGGGCGGCCTTTATCGCCTTCGAGCTGTTTATTTTAAAGCGGCCGGGGGCGGCGGCGCTCTACACGGACGCGGAGATCGCCTCGGCCAAAACGCGCCTCGACGGCATGACGAGCGAGGAGCGGGAGCGGCTGACGCGCAACATGATCGCGGGCCTGCCGGGGGCCGAGGAGAGTTTCACGCTGGAGGAGTTCCAGGCGCAACTCGATCGTTACCGGGAGATCGACGCCGACACGCTGCGCGCGAACTTGATCGCCTTCGTGGCCGAGATCGCGCCGGTGGCCGACGAGGCGGGGGCCGTGCTGGCGATCCACCCGGACGATCCCCCTTACCCGATCCTCGGCTTGCCCCGCGTGTTGAGTACCGAGCGCGATTTCGAGCGGCTGGTCGAGGCCGTTCCCAACGCGTCCAACGGCTTGTGCTTTTGCACGGGATCGTTTGGCGTGCGGGCGGACAACGACCTGCCGGGGATGATCAGGCGGCTGGGCGACCGCGTTTATTTCGTCCACCTGCGCTCCACGCGAAGGGACGCGGGGGGCAATTTTTACGAGGCGAACCACCTCGAGGGGGACGTCGACATGTACGGCGTGATGCGCGGGTTCCTCGAGGTGCAGCAGGCGCGGGGGAGTTCCATCCCGTTCCGCCCCGATCACGGGCACCAGATGATCGACGACCTGCACAAGAAGACGAATCCCGGTTACTCCTGCATCGGTCGCCTGCGCGGGCTGGCCGAGCTGCGCGGGCTGGAGATGGGTATCGCGAAGACGTTATATCAATAACAAACGGACATGAATACTATGCAAGAACTGTTTTCTTTGAAAGGGAAGGTAGCGTGGGTGACGGGCGCCTCTTACGGCATCGGTTTCTCCATCGCGTCGGCGTATGCCGCGGCGGGCGCTACCGTGATTTTTAACGACCTGAACCCGGAGCTGGTGGACAAGGGGCTGGCCGCTTACAAGGCCGCCGGCATCGGCGCGCGCGGTTACGTGTGCGACGTGACGGACGAGGCGCAGGTTAACGCGCTGGTCGCCCGCGTGGAGCGGGAGATCGGCCCGGTGAACATCCTCGTCAACAACGCCGGGATCATCCGCCGCGTGCCGATGATCGAGATGCCCGCGGAGGAGTTCCGCAAGGTGATCGACGTGGACCTGACCGCCCCGTTTATCGTGGCGAAGGCGGTGCTCCCCGGCATGATCCGCGCGGGGGGCGGGAAGATCATCAACGTCTGCTCGATGATGAGCGAGCTGGGACGCGAGACGGTCTCCGCCTACGCCGCCGCGAAGGGGGGGCTGAAGATGTTGACGCGGAACATCGCCTCGGAGTACGGGGCCTACAACGTGCAGTGCAACGGCATCGGGCCGGGCTACATCGCCACGCCGCAGACGGCGCCGTTGCGCGAGCCGGGGCACCCGTTTAACGACTTTATCATCGCCAAGACGCCCGCCGCGCGCTGGGGAACGCCCGCCGACCTCGAAGGCCCGGCGCTTTTCCTCGCCTCGGCGGCCTCGGATTTCGTGAACGGGCACGTCTTGTACGTGGACGGGGGCATCCTCGCTTATATCGGCAAACAACCTTAACGCGAGGGCCATGGCACGATTCAAGAGAATGGATGTTTACCGGGCGTTGGCGGGGACGGGCATGGTGCCCGTCTTTTATCACGCCGACGCGGGGGTGGCCCGCGAGGTGCTGGGGGCGTGTTACCGCGGCGGGGCACGGGCGTTCGAGTTCACCAACCGCGGCGACTTCGCGCACGAGGTGTTCGGCGAGTTGAACAAGTGGGCGGCGACGGCCTGCCCGGGCATGGCGCTCGGCATCGGGTCGGTGGTGGAGCCGGGGACGGCCGCGCTCTACCTGCAACTGGGGGCGAGTTTCGTCGTGGGGCCGTCGCTGAACCCGGATATCTTCAAGGTGTGCAACCGCCGTCAGGTGGGCTACATACCGGGCTGCGGGTCGGTCTCCGAGATCGGGCTGGCGCAGGAACTGGGGGCGGAGATCGTGAAGGTCTTCCCCGCGGGCAACGTGGGCGGCCCCTCGTTCGTGAAGAACGTGCTGGCCCCGATGCCGTGGTCCCGCGTCATGGTGACGGGCGGCGTCGAACCCACGGCGGAGAACCTCGGCCAGTGGTTTGACGCGGGCGTGACCTGCGTGGGGATGGGGTCGAACCTCTTCCCGAAAGAAGTGATTGCCGCGCGTGACTGGAACGAGATCACGCACGCCTGCGAACGTGTTTTACAAATCATTAAACCATACGTATCATGACTACATTAACTCAACCCGCGGGGCGGATGACCAACTACAGGTGGATGATCTGCGCCCTGCTATTTTTCGCGACGACGATTAATTACCTCGACCGACAGGTGTTGTCGCTGACGTGGCCCGATTTCATCGGCCCGGAATTCGGCTGGACGAACGAGGATTACGGCTTTATCACCTCGTGTTTTTCCCTCCTCTATGCGATTTGCATGTTGTTTGCGGGGCGCTTCGTCGACCGCGTGGACACGAAGAGGGGGTTCCTCTGGGCCATCGGCATCTGGTCGGTCGGCGCCTGCCTCCACGCGTTTTGCGGGATCGCCACAGCGGGGATCTCCACCGGGACGTGGACGTTTAGCTTCGAGGGGGCGCGGGAGCTGATCCAGACGGCGGGGAGCACCGGCAAGGTGGTTAGCCTCAGCGTCATGCTGTTCGTCTTCTGTCGCTTCGTGCTCGCGCTGGGCGAGGCGGGCAATTTCCCGGCGGCGATCAAGGCCACCGCCGAGTATAACCCGAAGCGGGACCGCGCCTTCTCCACGAGCATCTTTAACTCCGGGGCCACCATCGGCGCCATGATCGCGCCGGCCTGCGTTCTCTACATCGCGGACGCCTTCGGGTGGGAGGCCTCCTTTATCCTGATCGGCTTGCTGGGCTTCATCTGGATGGGCTTCTGGGTCTTCCTCTACAAGAAGCCGGAGGCGCACCCCAGGGTGAACGAGGCCGAGTTGCGGTACATCCAGTCGGACAAGGACGAGGCCGCGACCCCGGCGGGCGCGCGGGAGAAGAAGCTCTCGTTCGTGGAGTGCTTCAAGTTCAAGCAGACGTGGGCCTTCGCCTTCGGCAAGTTCATGACCGACGGCGTGTGGTGGTTCTACCTGTTCTGGATGCCGAAGTACTTGCAGTCGGTGTTCCACCTCGAGAAGACGGCGCAGGTCTTGCCGCTCACCGTGCTCTACACGATCGTGATGCTGTCGCTGATCGGCGGGTGGCTGCCCTCCTATTTTATCGACAAGAAGCGGATGGATCCCTACGCGGGGCGCATGAGATCGATGTTGATCTTCGCCTTCCTGCCGTTGCTGGCGTTGTTCGCCCAGCCGCTGGGGGGGTACAGTTACTGGTTGCCCGTGGTGCTCATCGGCATCGCCGGGGCGGCCCACCAGGCGTGGTCGGCCAACATCTTCTCCACCGTGGGGGACATGTTCCCCAAGTCGAGCATCGCCACCATCACCGGCATCGGCGGCATGGCGGGCGGCGTCGGCTCCTTTATCATCCAGATGGGCGCGGGGAAACTGTTTGACTTCGCGGGCGAGACCCGGATGACGTTCCTCGGCTTCGAGGGCGAACCGGCGGGATATTTTATCCTGTTCATCATCTGTGCGGTGGCCTACCTGATCGGCTGGTGCGTGATGAAGACGCTGGTGCCGAGGTACAAGCAGGTCGTCGCGCGCTGACGCTCGAAGACGCTAAATCCACGTGCTATGTCGTTTACTTGAGGGCCTTCAGCCCTCGAGTAAACGACATTGGACTGTAGCCCAATGCCGTCAACTTAAGGATTTTGCTCGGCGTAGGCTCCAGCCCAATGTCATCAGGTTAAGGGATAAGGTGCTCTGAAAGAGCACAAAGCAATAGCGTAGGGCAACGCCCTACGAATAATCACCCGATGGATAACAAGCAGGCTGAAAGTCTGCGAGCCAATACAATACCATGCTATTGCTTACGCCCTGTCAGGGCTTGGTGAATAGTATGAGCCGGTACG
>JAISAV010000094.1 GCA_031266545.1 Odoribacteraceae bacterium
TCCTTGTCCTTCAGCGTGAGCGCCGCGGCCGTGGCCAGCTCCAACATCTCGCGGGAGGCGGGAGGTGTGTCCCGGAAATACTCGAGGAGGTAAGGCTCGAGCGCCCCGCTCTCCTCCCCGAGCACGTTCGGGTGAGAGAAGAGGCCGCGGATCGAGCGGAACTCCGGGTCGTCGTTGATAAGCCGCGGCTGGCCAATGTAGCGCTGGTAACGATCGGCGACGCCGGAGTAGAAGCGCGTGCGGCCCAAGGTGTTCACGTACTTCTGCGCCAGGGCGAACTCGCCCTTGAGGAGGGCGACCTTGATCATGTGGCGGAGGTAGTCGACGGTGAGGCCGTGCTGGACGAAGTGCTCGACGGCCCAACGGTAGGCGTGGCTGAGTCGCCCGTGGTGGAAGAGGAGGTCGCTCCCGGCTATATAGACGAGGCGCGGGTAGGCAGGCATGGGGGCGTCGCCGGGGGGATAGGTGAACATCTCCTCGCAAAGGCGGTTCTGCTTGAGCAAAGCCACGTTACGGTAGAGGGAGATCGTGCGGTCGGGGCGCTCCACCTCCTGGGCTTTTTCCAACACGCGTTCCCACTTTCCACCGGCGGAGGCCCGCTGGATGGAGAGGAGGGCGTGGAAGTTCGCGTCGCGATTGGAGAGGAAAAAGAGGCCGACAAGCAACGCGAGTAGGCAAAGGAGGGACGCGAGCGGGCGCCGGGCGGGATCGTTTTCCCGTCGCCGACAGGCCCCGCGGATGGCGTACGCGGCGACAAGCGCGAGGGCTACCGCGAGGAGAAGGGTGTTCCCGGGCGCGTTCCCGTGATCCGCAGGCGAGGGGAGGCCGGTGGTATAGATCCTGTACACGTTCAGTCGCGTGTACGCGAAGCAGAAGTAGAGCCAGGGGCACGCCGCGATCCATGCCCATATTCCCGCAAACGTTCCCGCCGCAACCCAGCGCCCGCCGCCCGATCGGAAGGCCTCGATACCCCCCGCCACGAGCGCGGCGAAGAGGGCGTAGAAGCCCAGCAGCGGGTAGCCGACGAGGGCCATCAGCGCCACGTACAACAGCCGGTAGCCGCGCCGCCCGACCCGTCGCCACCCCAGCAATAGCAGCAACGCGCCCAGCATGCCCAGCGCGGGAGAGAAGAGCAACTCCTCGTCCTTAGAAACAAAAATCTGGTAGTCAAGCCGCAGGAGCGATAGCAGCAAGAGGAGCGCGGGAAGGCACGAGAGCACCCGGTAACGGAGCGGCGCCAAGAGGATGGCCGTGCACCACCGGATCAGCAACAGCAGGGCGGCCAACAGCAGGCTGCCCACCCAGGGATAGTGGAAGAATTGCGTCAGGAAACGCCCCGCGTACCAGAGCGCTCCCCCCGGGCGCCCCATCGCCTCGACGAAGAAGGTGCGATCAGGCAGGAAGAGCGACAGTTCTTGCACCCGAAAGAAGAGGTCTTGCCGGTATATCCCGGTATAGAAAACGGTAAACAGCAGCAGCGCGAGCGATTCCCACGCTCCCTGCGTCCACGGGCGAATGGCCCCGTCAAGCAGTTTTTTCACTTTCATCACGTGATCTCGTTTGGGTTTCCGGCAAAGATAGGGGAAATTCTCACTCGCCCGCCACGCGTCACAATTTTTCTTATCTTCGCGGGCGGTTGAACGAAAAATATGAAGAAGATCATCATTACGGGATTACTGCTGCTGACGCTGCTGACGGCGGGGGCGCAGGAGGCGCGGCGAATCGTCTCGCTGGCAGCGAACATCACGAAAAATCTTTACCTGCTGGGGGCGGGAGACCGCCTCGTGGGGTGCACGCGCTATTGCGAGACCGACCCGGCGGACTCGATCCCGGTGGTGGCCGACGCCGTGAGCGTGAACATGGAACGGGTGGCACTGTCGCGCCCGGACGTGGTGCTGGTGAGCGGCCTGACGCACCCGCGGATCGTCAGCGGGCTGGAACGACTGGGGCTGAAGACCGTGCGCCTCGACCAGCCCCGCGACTTCGAGGAGGTGTGCCGACAACTGGAACTGCTGGGCGAGTACGCGGGAAAAAGGGAACTGGCCGCGACGATCAACCGGGAGTGCCGGGAGCGCGTGCGGGCGATCGAGGCGCGCGTCGTCCCGCGGGAGGGACGACCGAAGGTCTTCTTCCAGATTGGCGCCGACCCCCTCTTCACGGCGTTGCCGGGCACTTTCATGGATGATTATATCACGCGGGCCGGCGGGGTGAACGTCGCCGCGGGACTGGATAACGGGATCGTGTCGCGGGAGTTTATCGTGCGCGCCGCCCCCGACGTGATCCTGATCACCGCGATGGGGATGATGGGCGACGAGCAAGCGGGAAAGTGGCGGGAGATCTCCTCCCTGCCCGCCGTCCGCTCCGGGCGCGTGTTCACGCTGGACGACGCGATCTGTAGCCCCACGCCCGTCACCTTCGCGGAGGCCGTCGAGGAGATCGCCCGCCTGATGCATGCCGCCCCATGAACAGCCGCCGGAAATACCGCTCGTGGATCGTGACGCTGCTCGCGCTGACGCTGTTGCTGGTGGCATGCCTCGTCGCGGGGCTTTGCATCGGCGAGACGCGCTTTAGCCCGGCGGGCGTTGCGCGGGCGCTGGCGGCCCCGCCGGAGGAGGTCACCGGGCAAATCATGCGGCAGTTGCGGCTCCCGCGCGTGTTGCTCGGCGCGGCGGTGGGGGGCGCGCTGAGCCTCGCGGGGGTGATCTTGCAGGGTGTTTTTCGCAACCCGCTGGTGGAACCTTACACGCTGGGCATCTCCGGGGGAGCCTCCGTGGGAGTGTCGCTGGCCATCGTGCTCTCGCTGCAGGCCGCGTGGGGAGGTTTCACCTTGCCGCTGGCGGGATTCGCCGGTGCGTTGATCACCGTGTTGCTGGTCTACGGGCTGGGGCTGCGGAGGGGCGGGGTACGTGTGGAAGCGCTGCTGCTTACCGGCGTGATGATCAGTTTTATCGCCTCGTCGCTGGTGATGCTGCTCATGGCCACGGCGAAAAGTGATGACTTGCACGGGATCATCTTCTGGATCATGGGATCGCTGAACGAGACAAACACGTCGCTGATCCGTCTGGTCGTCATCACGGCCCTCGCGGCGCTGGCGCTCTCCTATCTATACGCCCCCGCGCTGAACGCCATGCGACTGGGGATGGAACCGGCAAGGCAATTGGGCGTCAACACGGGGCGCGGCGTCAAGGCGCTTTTCCTGCTGGCCTCGCTGCTGGCAGGGGTGTGCGTCTCGGTGGCCGGGCTGATCGGGTTCGTGGGACTGATCATCCCGCGACTGATGCACTTCTGCGTGGGGCCTGACTACCGGGTGTTGCTGCCCGCCTCGTTCCTGGGGGGCGCTTCCTTCCTGGTGCTCTCGGACATCGTCGCGCGCGTCGTGATCTCGCCGCTGGAACTGCCCATCGGCGTGATCACGGGGATTATCGGCGGGGCGCTCTTTATAGTGATCACGGGAACCGTCAAGACGGGGAGGGAATCGCGATGACGCCGGTCAATGCCATCGAGATCAATGACCTGCGTTGCGGGTATCACGGGCGGGTCGCGCTTGACGTGCCGCGCCTGGTCATCCCCGCCGGGGCGTTCGTCGCCGTGATCGGCCCCAACGGATCGGGAAAGACCACGCTGGCCCGGGCCATCTCCGGCGTCATCCCGTGCCGCGAGGGGACGGTGAAGATCAACGGGCAGGAGGTCGCGCGACTTTCCTTCCGTGCCCGCGCCCGCGCTTTGGCCGTCGTCAACCAGTCCGTGGAGGCCGGTCCCGTGAGCGTCGAGGATTATGTCCTCATGGGCCGCTTGCCCCATCGCGCCCGCTCCCGGTTTTTCGAGACCGCCGCGGAGGTCGCCTTCGCCCGCGAGAACATGCAACTCACCGGCATCGACGAGGCCCGTGACCGGCCCATGAACCAGCTTAGCGGCGGGGAACGCCAACTCGCCGCCATCGCCCGCGCCCTCACGCAAGAGACCACCATCCTGCTGCTCGACGAGCCGACGGCCCACCTCGACATCGCCCATCAGGTGAAGATACTCGACCTCACGCGGCGACTGAACCGGGAAAAAGGAATTACCGTCATGCTGATCATCCATGACCTGAATCTCGCCAGCGAGTATAGCGACCACCTGATACTGCTCGACCGGGGAAAACCCCGCGTGTCGGGGACGCCGGAAGAGGTGCTCACCCCCGCCCACGTCGAGAGCGTCTACGGCGCCCGCGTCACGATCCTGCCCGGCCCGCTCTCCGGTAGGCCGTTCGTCTTCCCCGCCAGCGAACGTTAAAAGGGGGGAAAAGCGGCACGCGAAGAAGGGATGATCGCCGAGCACTCGATCTCCACGAGCCAGCCGGGACGACACACCGCCGCCCGCACGTGCACGGTCGGCACCCCCGGTAACCACTCCTCCATGACGCCCGCCACCGCGTCGCGATCCGCCGCGTCGCGCAGGTAGACGATCGCGTGCGTGACGTCCATGCGCCCGGCACCCCCTTTGCGCAACAGCGCCTCGACGTTTTGAATCGCCCGCCGGGCTTGCGTGGTGACGTCGCCCGGGAAGAGGAGCGCCCCCTCGCGGTCAATGCTTGCCGTCCCGGAGATAAAAAGATGCACGCGATCGCCGTAGGTGACGGCCGTCCCTCGCTCGAAGGTCACGCCGTAGCGGTCGGTGGGGCACAGGTGGTCGGCAGCGCGCAGGAAACTCACCTGCCCCGGGAGCAATCCCTTCACGGCATACGCATCCACGATGACGAGCGCGCCGGGGAACGCCGCCGAGGCCTCGATGCCCGTGCTGGCAAGGTAGTGCGTCCGGGCCGTAAGCCCCACCTCATCGAAGAAGGCTTTCCGCACGCTGACCATCCTAGCGTAGCGGTTATCAATATCGGTCACGTAGATCCACGTGCGGATCATCTCCCCGGAGAAGTCAACGCCGAGACCGTGCGACTTGTCGCGTAGCCCGTGAAAAATCGCCCGCAT
>JAISAV010000095.1 GCA_031266545.1 Odoribacteraceae bacterium
CTGGTCGGCATGAGCGGCGTCACGGCCACCTACGTGCAGGGCAATAACGCCAACACCCTCTGGTGCTTCGAGTACGCGGGCGTCTACAACGACGGCACCGACGCCGCTCCCAACTGGCAGCCCAAGATCAAGGGCGCTGGCACCGATGTCTATGGTTACGGGGGATGGCCCCCGGGCGACGGCCGGGACTTTACCGTGAACATGGGCACGAAGGTCGCCCCATGGCTCCTCGGCTTCACCAGCAATTTCAAGTTTAACGACTTCAACCTCTCCTTCGTGATGACCGGCAAGTTCGGCCACGTCTTCACGCGCCAATCGTTCGACTACCCGCCCATGTGGGGAGGACGCGTGCTGCCGAACAAGAAACTGGGCGAGGTCATGAATGGCGACCCCGCCAAGATCTCCCCCCTGCCCCTGAATGGCGATATCGAGGATCGCTACTACTTCTGGGATCGCTTCTATCCGTACCTCAGCTACCTGACCGAGAGCGCCTCACACGTGCGCATGCGCGAGATCATGCTGACGTACGACGCCCCCGCCTCCCTGCTGGCCAAGATCGGCATCAGCCGCTGCCAGTTCTACGGCCAAGTGACTAACGTCTTCTCGATCTATGCCAACAAGTTCAACGAAGACCCGGAGTTCCCCGAGGGAACCATGAAACCGCAACCCAACTACACGCTGGGACTTAAACTTCAATTCTAAAAACACGAACCATGAAAACATGTAAATACATCATCCTCGTGTGCCTCTTCGCGTTTCTGTTCGCGGGATGCAACGACTTCCTCGACAAGGCGCCCTCCAAGACATCCTCGCTCGTCGTCTCGACCGTCGAGCAACTGGACGCCATGCTGGGCAACTACTCCAACTTCTACCAGCTGGCCGATCGCAACTCCGTCTACGGGACGGACGACTACGGGCTACCGGCGGAACTTTACCTCGCGCGCCCCGGCACTTTCTCTTTGGCCGGCGTGGAATATTACCTGTGGGACACGCCGAACCTCGCCTTCGACGGTCGGGTCGCCTTTTGGCCCAACGAGTTCAGGAAAATCTTCTACGCGAACATGGTGCTGCAAAACCTTGGCAACGTCTCCGGGGACGCCGCACTGAAAACGGAATTACGGGCCGAGGCACACCTGATCCGGGCATACAGCTTTCTGGAAATGGTCACCAAGTATTGCCTTCCCCTCAACGAGAATACCAAAAATGAGATGGGTCTCCCCCTCAAACAATCCACCAGTTTCGAAGAACTCTCCACGCGAAACACTCTCGAGGAGACCTATGCCTTGATTGAATCGGACATCGAGGAAGCCTTGAAGATCACCGTTCCCCTCCTGAAAGACGGCCGCGTCCGCCACTGGCGCGGGAACACGGCGGCGGTCAATGCCTTCGCCTCTCGCTACTGGCTGGGACGGAACGACTACGGCAAGGCTCTCGAGCACGCGAACGCCGCACTGAACCTCTACAGCGACCTCGTGGACTACAACACGGAGATGCACTACAGCGAGCGACCGCCCACGGCCTACAATCTCGACCAGAACGACCCGGTCAACAAGAAAACGGTTTACCTTAAGTTCCCTTACACGCATGATAACCAGAGCGATTTTACCGACATGCTCGGCTGGAAGGAGTTCTATTACTTCCGCCTCCTGTATCACGAATCGTGGTGGTACATCCCCAGCCCGGAATTGCTCGACCTCTACGGGCGTGACACGATGGACCTCCGCTATCGCTACCACATCGTGGAGGGCTACTCTTATGACCGGACGCTAACCTCGCCCTCGTACGACTACCCGGGCTACGTCTTCTTCTTCAAAGACCGGGTACCCTCCGGCCCGACCGTCGCCGAGATGCTCCTCACGAAGGCCGAGTGTCTGGCCCGTGCGAACGACGTGCCCGGGGCGATGAGTCTCGTCAATCAACTGCGTGCGAAACGTATGGACGCCTCCCTGAGCCCCGGAGAGATCAACCTCTCCGCCTCGACCCGCGAGGAAGCCGTGACCAAGATCCTCGAGGAGCGACGGCGAGAGATGCCCTTCTCCCGTCGCTGGTTCGACATCCGTCGCTTGAACACCAACGATGACGCCTTCGACGACGTGACGCTCTCGCGGCAGTTCTTCCCGTACACCAACTCGGCAGTCTTGTCCACCGAGCCGCTGCAAACGTACACGCTGCCAAAGGATTCCCGGCGCTACGCTGTACCCATCCCTAACACGGAATTGATCAGCAGCGACGGGCAACTCAAGCAAAATACCTACTGACAACCTCTCGTGCTATAGCCCGGAACTCCCGGGCTATAGCCCCGCTCGGCATAGGCTTCTGCCTATGCCGGGCCAAATACAGTTATTTTTTTACCTGATCAATACTTTACACCATGAAACAACTCATTAATCTCTGGATGCTTGTGACGTTACTCGCATTCTCCTGTCAAGCATCCGTCAAGAAAAGCAACCTGCGCGTGCTCTACGTCTGGGGATCGGCAGACTGGGACACTGAATATTTTCAAGGCGACACGGCGCGTTACAACACAAGCGTCCGCGAACGTGCGAAATCCTTTGAAACCATGTTGCAAGCGTACTTCAACGTGGTAACGACCGTCCGTGCCTCGAGCTACACGCCGGAACTCTCCCGCTCTTACGACGTTACCGTGATGGACGGGACGCCGCCCGCCATCCTGCCAGGTATCCGGGAAACGGATGCGGCGGGCAACATCGTCAAATACCGGATAGCCGGTTACCTGCCGGAAGAGTTTGACCGGCCGATGGTCACGATCGGGGAACTCGGCGAGAAGTTAGGCCGACGTATCGGACTCAAAACGGACTGGTATTGCCTCTGCCTCGACGCTGATGCACATCACCTTCTTCGGGAACACCCGATCTTCAACACCCCTTTTCCCGTGCAACTAACCACGCGCATCAAGGCTACCCCCGAACCGGCCTTCCATTATGCATACTACGCGGACGGAGCGCTCCCCGATTCCATCCCCATGTGGCAAGTGCAAACCAAGGGATACAGCACCGATAAACATTTCCGCATCGGCATGGTGGCCCGCCCGTGGGGATTCGAGGACTCCCCCGAGGCCGAGTACATCTCCAGCGGTACCTGTCAAAAAACGCTGGACGCCGTCGCCATCGGGCGCCACGGCAACTTCCTACACTGGGGTTTCGCCGCTTCTCCCGCCTACATGACTCCGGAGGCGCGTACGGTGCTGGCCAACGCCATCGTCTACATCGCGCAATTCGCCGGACAGGGCGTGATCGCTCGCAAATACGAGGATCGCATCGCCACGCGTGACTATTTAAAGGAATTGAAATACCTCTCCACGCGGGAAAGCTACGAGGATCGCCTGAAGGGCGACGAGGAGTTCTACCGACAAATGCTGGAAGTGCAAAAAAGCGCGAGGGAAAAACAAGCGAAAGGCGAAAAATTGGACGCAACGGAACAACGGATGCTCAACTTCAACAAGCCTCCCGTCATGACCTTCGAGAACTACATCAAGCGCTACCAGAAGGACTTCTTTCACCTCTTCGGGACGGACAGTGACGCTTACATCGCCTTCTACGATGAAAACCGCGATTATTTCTACAGTTACGGTTTCTATCACATCGAGGTGGACGAAGATGTGAAGAGTCTCCAAATTCCGAACAACGACTTCCGCCTCCTCGATGCGGCCATCAAACTGTGGGAAACCGGGAAAGATCCTGAAAAAGGCCGACGAATCCTCGAACGTTACACCCTTCTCGATTTCCTCACGCCGGGAGAATGGCGCACATGGTACGAAGCCAATAAAGAACGCCTATTCTTCACCGAGTCGGGCGGATGGTTGTTCCTCGTCAATAGCCGAGAACCGGGCGTCAACGACTACCACGCCAAAGAAGCGCGGCAGCAAATCGCTACCCTCCAGCCGGGAAAAACCAATGACCAAGAACCCGTCAAGGTGGCCACGGGCCTGATCACAAAAGAGAATGGAGACAAGGAATTAGTCGTGAAAATCAAGATCCACCCCGGCTACCACCTCTACGCGAGCGTGGCTGGAGAAGATCCCTTCATCCCCACAACCGTTGCCATTGAACTCCCTCCCGGGTACACCTGCGCAGGCGAGATGCAATACCCTTCCTTCAAGCCCTTCACCTCGAACGGCACGACCATCTACGAGGATGAACTCGTGTTCCGCCAACCGGTCACCGGCACGGGTGCGGGCGAGGCAACCTGTACGGTAAAATACCAGTGTTGCGACGCCCACGCCTGCATGATGCCGGTGGAAGAAGAGATAAAAATAAAATTGTAAATATACAAGGCGCCCCCTGAGAGGGGGGTGCCTCGTTGAGGCAGCCTCTTCCTTCTCACTACCCGCGGATGGCCTCGATGCCCGGCAGCTCTTTCCCCTCGATGTATTCCAGCAGGGCGCCGCCGCCGGTGGAGACGTAGCTCACCTTGTCGGCCAGGCCAAACTGGTTGATGGCTGCCACCGAGTCACCGCCGCCGATCAGCGAGAAGGCGCCGTTTTCCGTGGCCTTGACGATGGCGTCCGCCACGGCCCTGGTACCGGCCGTGAAATTCGGGAATTCAAAAACACCCACCGGGCCGTTCCAGAGGATGGTCTTGGAATCCTCGATGACTTTCGCGAAAATCTCGCGGGTGAGCGGGCCGATGTCCATGCCGGTCCAGCCGTCGGGGATGTTCATGGGATCGACGATCCGCGTGTTCGCCTCGTTGCTAAAGCTATCGGCCGCGACGGTCTGCCGGGAGATGACGAGATTGACCCCCTTCTCCTTGGCGGCGTTGATGATTTGGAGGGCGAGGTCGAGCTTGTCATGCTCGCAGATGGAGTCGCCGATCTCGCCGCCTTGCGCCTTCATAAAGGTATATACCATCCCCCCGCCGAGGATCAGGTTGTCCACCTTGCCCAGCAGGTTCATGATGATGTCGATCTTGGAGGAGACCTTCGAGCCTCCCATGAGGGCAGTGAAGGGCCGCGCGGGATCGCGCATGACCCTGTCCACGCTTTCAACCTCGGCCGTCATGAGGTAGCCGAAAAGCTTGTCGTCCGGGAAGAAACGGGCGATGACCGCCGTGGAAGCGTGGGCGCGGTGGGCCGTGCCAAACGCGTCGTTGATCCAGAGATCCCCGAGCGACGCCAGCTCCCGCGCGAAAGCCTCGTCCCCCTTCTCCTCTTCGGGGTGAAAGCGGAGGTTTTCCAGCAGCAAAGCCTCCCCCGGTTGCAAGTCGTCCACGGCCGCCCGCGCGACGGGGCCGATACAATCCCCGGCGAATTTCACGGGAGCGCCGAGCAACTCTTCGATGCGCCCGCGGATGTGTTTCAAGGACGAGGCCTCCTCCGGCCCCTTCTTGGGCCTCCCGAGGTGGGACATCAAAATCGCGGCTCCCCCACCGGCGAGCACTTTACGTACCGTCGGGATGGCGGCGCGAATCCGGCTATCGTCCGTGATTTCAAATTGCGAATTTAGCGGCACGTTGAAATCTACTCGTATAAGGGCCTTTTTCCCTTTAAAATTGTAATCGTTAATCGTTTTCATATTATTAATTTTAATGCTACATTTGTACACGTTCAGAGGCGAAAGGTAGAAAAGAAATTGTAGAATCACAAATATGGATAGGCACGAATTTTTTATGAAAAAAGCGTTGGAGGAAGCCCGGTTGGCGGGAGAGAAAGGCGAGATTCCCGTGGGTGCGGTGGTGGTCTGTAACGAACGGGTGATCGCACGGGCGCGCAACCAGACGGAATTGTTGCACGACGTGACGGCGCACGCGGAGATGCTGGCGATCACGGCCGCCGCGACGGCCACGGGGGGGAAATTTCTGGACAACTGCACGCTCTACGTCACGTTGGAGCCTTGTGTGATGTGCGGGGGAGCCTTGGCGTGGGCGCGGCTCGGGGAGCTGGTGTACGGGGCGCCCGACCCGCAGCGCGGGTACGCGCGCGTGACCCCACCCGTCTTGCACCCGAAAACGAAAGTGGTGGCGGGAATACTGACCGAAGAATGTGCCGCGCTTGTCGATCGCTTTTTCGAGCGTAAACGCTAATCTTGTTGAAATGAAGCGCACAAGGAAAAAAGTGGCAGTATTTTTTATTTATCCGATGTAATTTTATACTTTTGGCAGGAATTTTGCGGGTGGTGTTTTACAAGATCAAGAAATCATAAAAAGCATAGCATATAATGTCGGGTTTTGACATAAGGAGAGAAGATGTTTCCGAAAAGGAGAAAGAGTTCGAACGGGCGTTGCGCCCGCTGGCTTTTCATGATTTTAGGGGACAGAAGAAAATCGTGGACAACCTCGAAATTTTCGTGCAAGCCGCGAAAATGCGCGGGGAGTCTCTCGATCATGTCTTGTTGCACGGCCCCCCGGGGCTGGGAAAGACCACCCTCGCGGCGATCGTGGCGAACGAGTTGCGGGTGGGCATCAAGATCACCTCGGGACCCGTGCTGGATAAACCCGGCGACTTGGCCGGCTTGTTGACGAACTTGGAACGGAATGACGTGCTTTTTATCGACGAGATCCACCGGCTAAGCCCGATCGTGGAGGAGTACCTCTACTCGGCGATGGAGGATTTTAAGATTGATATCATGATCGACAAGGGGCCTGCCGCGCGTTCCGTGCAGATTCAGCTCGCCCCCTTCACGTTGATCGGGGCCACGACGCGGAGCGGCTTGTTGACGGCTCCCTTGCGTGCCCGCTTCGGGATCAATAGCCACCTGGAGTATTACGACGTCGACGTGCTGACGGGAATTATCGAGCGTTCCGCCGCGATCCTCTCGGCGGGGATTACCGGCGAGGCTTCCCGCGAGATTGCCTCGCGAAGCCGGGGCACGCCCCGCATCGCTAACGCGCTGTTGCGCAGGGTGCGCGACTTCGCAATGGTCAAGGGAAACGGCACGATCGATCACGAGATCACGCGCTACGCCCTGGAAGCGCTGAATATTGATAAATTTGGACTGGACGAGATGGATAACAAGATTTTGGTGACGATTATTGATAAATTTAAAGGAGGCCCGGTGGGGTTGACCACGATTGCCACGGCCGTCAGCGAGGACCCGGGTACCATAGAAGAGGTGTACGAGCCATTCCTTATTAAAGAGGGCTTCATGCAACGCACCTCGCGCGGCAGGGAGGTTACCGAGTTGGCATACAAGCACCTGCACCGGGAAATGAGAAGCAGGGATGAATTCCCGATGCTTTTTTAAACGACTAATTTATACGGAGAAACAATAAAAATAATTAAAAAACGAAATTGTTAAAACCATTGTAGTAAATTTGCTCACATGCGTAGACAGCAGATCATCATATTAGGGGTACTTTTTGGCCTTTCCTTCGCGGCGCTCGTTTGGCTCCAGGCGAGCTATTTTCAACGGACGCTCGAGGTGAGGAGGCAGCAATTTGCGTTTACGGTTTACAAGTCGATGGACGAGGTGCTCGAGTATATCCGGGAGGTGGAGAGGAACGCCCGGAGCGTGGAGGGGAACAAGTGGGTGGTGCAGGAAGACGGCAACATCAACACCTATTTATATGATAGCGACGATTTCGTGTACGATGAAGAGCCAATAACCAATAACCTCATCGGTTACAAGGGAAAAGAGGATAACCTGAAGTTGTCGTTGGCCAAGTTACAACAGGCCATCAAGGAACGGTTGGGGAAAGAATATAACTTGGTGTTCGAGAAACGGGATGACCCGGGGCAACGCTTGAAGAGCATCGTGCAGGAAAACGACCTGCAACGCGTGATCCAAGAATGCCTGCAAGGGAACCACCTCTCGTCCAACTTCGAGTTTGCCATCAAGGAAGAGGGGGATTTTATCGTGACGTCGTCCCGCTTTAATCACTATCCCGAGGAGTATGCCTTTTACAAACAGATATTTCCCGGGCAGGGAGAGGAGTCGCCCGTGCTCTACTTGAAGTTCCCGAACCAACGCCAGGAGACGGCGAGTAGCGTCATGATGTGGCTGCCGAGCATGGTGATTATCTTTATTTTGGTGGCGTGTGCCGTGTTTTGTATCGTGATTATCATCCGGCAGAAAAAACTGTCGGCGATCAAGAACGACTTTATCAACAACATGACCCACGAGTTCAAGACCCCCCTCGCGACCATCTCGCTGGCCTCGCAGATGTTGAAAGACGGGGCGGTGACCCACACGCCGGAGGCGACCGGGCGGGTAGCGTCCATCATTTGGGACGAGAGCAAGCGCTTGACTTACCAGATAGAACGGGTGCTACAGATGGCGCTTTTCACGGAAAGCCGCGTCCGGCTTAAGTTGAAGAACGTGAAAGTCAACGAGATCGTCGAGAGTTGTCTCCCGCAATTATCCCTGCGCGTGGAAGGCAAGGGAGGGAAATTAGCTTCCCACTTTGACGCCACGCTGGATGAAGTCATGGCGGACGAGGTGCACCTCACCAACGTGCTCTCCAACCTGGTGGACAACGCGATTAAATACACGGCACGCGTCCCGGAAATCGTGATTCGCACGCACAATAATGATCGAGAGATCACGATTAGCGTGATAGACAACGGGATCGGGATCGCCAAGAAAGACCAGAAACTCATTTTCGAGCGTTTCTACCGGGTTTCCACGGGAAACTTGCATGACGTGAAAGGTTTCGGGCTTGGACTGTCGTACGTGAAGAAAATCATCGAGGCGCACGGGGGGCGTGTGGAAGTGGAAAGCACTCAGGATGAAGGCAGTCGATTTGACGTGATCCTACCCTTGGATGCAAAAAGGGAAACGTAAAGAGAACTTTATTTTTTTAAAATCGTAATATTGTTTTAGAGAGGATTATTTTTTAAAAAGAAAACTATGGATCAGAAGATTAAGGTTTTATTAGCGGAAGATGATACCAATTTGGGAATGCTTCTCAAGGAGTATTTGAGGGCGAAGGCTTTCGATACGGTCTTGTGTGAAGATGGGGACGAAGCGTACGAAACGTTTCTAAACCAACCATTTGATATCTGTATCCTTGATGTCATGATGCCCAAGAAAGATGGTTTCGTGCTGGCGAAAGAGATTAGACACGTCAACAGCGAGATCCCCATCATTTTCTTGACGGCTAAAAACATGAAAGAGGATGTGCTGGAAGGGTTCAAGCTGGGCGCGGACGACTACATGACTAAGCCATTTAGCATGGAGGAACTGCTGCTGCGGATAGAAGCCGTGTTGAGGAGATCGACCGGGCTGAAGCCGGAGGACGAGCAAGAGATCTTCAAGATTGGTAAGTTGACGTTTAATTCCAAGAAACAGACCCTGTTGGATGGTGACGAGGAACAAAAACTCACGACCAAGGAGTCGGAATTGCTGCGCTTGTTGTGCATGAACGTGAATAAGGTGTTGGAGAGGAATTATGCCCTGAAGCACATCTGGGCTGATGACAATTACTTCAACGCGAGGAGCATGGACGTGTACATCACGAAGTTGCGCAAGCACCTGAAGAAAGATCCCGCCGTGGAGATCATCAACGTGCACGGGAAAGGTTACAAGTTGATTTTGTAATTGAAGAATCCTGAAAAACGCCGGTTTTCTCCTTATAATATTGGTGTTTTTCAGGATTTACCATTTAGTCAATGTAGATGAAAATAGCAATAGCTTGTGATCATGCCGGTTACGAGTATAAGGAGCGTTTAGCGCGTTTTCTCGAGGAAGAGGGTCACGAGGTCAAGGACTTTGGCGCCTATTCCGCGGAGAGCATGGATTACCCTGACACGGCACATCCGCTGGCTTATGCTATCGAGGCAGGAGCGTGCGAGCGAGGGATCACCCTGTGCGGGAGTGGTAACGGGATAGCCATGGCGGCTAACAAACACGCCGGAATTCGGTGTGCCTTGTGTTGGAGCGTGCCCATTGTCCTGTTGGCGCGTCAGCATAACGATGCTAACGTGTGTAGCCTCCCTGCCCGTTTTATCACGTATGAAGAGGCGGAAGAGATCGTTCGCCTCTTTCTTTCCACCGGTTTCGACGGGGGGCGCCACCAGCAACGGGTGGACAAGATCCCGCTGGCGAGGTGAGGAGCGCGTCAGAACCAGCGCCCGATCTCCTCGTGGTGTAAAATATGGATGATGGTTCGTCCTTCCGCGGTGTAGTTGGGGTGTTGGCAGGCGAAAAGGGCGTCGAATAGTTCGCTCATTTCCTGCTGGTTCAGCGGGGTGTTGTAGGAGAGGGACGCGGCTTTTGCCATAGAGAGGGCTACATGCTCTTTCATCTTTTCCCTGATGGGATTTTCCGTATTCTTGTAGTTCGCAATCAGGTCGATCAACACGGCCCGCCCGCGAGCGTATGAAAAATCGGGAGGCGTCGCATGCAAGGCGTAACTATTATTCTCTTCCTCGAGCAATTCATAGCCGAGGAGGGCGAGGTCTGTTTTTATCTCCTTTATTAATA
>JAISAV010000230.1 GCA_031266545.1 Odoribacteraceae bacterium
GACTACGATTTGAATACCCCGTGGCGCCTGATCGCCAGTGCCGCCGTCGTCTTGAACAGGCGGGTCATTGTCAGCGGGGAGTACGAGTACGTGGATTATCCCTCTGCCAACGTCAAGGACACGTATCACGGGGAATACGACTGGATACGCGATTTCTTCAAGTACAACACGCGGGCAGCGCATAATTTCCGCGTCGGGGTAGAGTACCGCGCGAATAGTCTTTTCAGCCTGCGGGGTGGGTATTCCTACAACGGATCCCCTTACGACAAGGGGGACTGGAACGCGGAGAATGATATCCAAACCCTGTCGACCGGGCTGGGGTTTAATTTCGGGAGTTGTTACGTGGATGTCGCTTACCTGTACAAGAGCGCCACGGACACGGATTATTTCTATAATTACGTCGATCCCAACCACGCCGACAATCCTACTTATCATTTCAGTTCGGACAAGATCAAGACCACGTCGCGTAACAGCGAGTTACGATGTTCCTTTGGCGTGAAATTCTAATAACGTACACTCCCGGTTTGTCGCATAGCGCAAACCGGGAGTGTTGTTTTTGCCCGTAACTACAAGAAGCTCGTTAGAAGCTCGTCGTGCCCGTCAAGGAGCGGTAATGGACGTGGCGGGGGATGCCCTCGCCGGAATACGTCGCAACGGGCGTCTCCTCCACCAACGGCGAGGAGGGGCGGAAATCGTGGATGTAGAGATTCCAGTTCCCGTCCTTCTCAGTGAGGACGCCGAGGTTATAGGAAGACACGCCGCTGATATAGCGTACCTGCGTGTTCACGTACGTGATAGTCTCGCCTGCAGGGACGGTGAGGATCTTCTCCTCATTCGTGTTCGCGATGTTATAATACCACACCTCGTTATCCCCCTTCGTGAAGTAGATCACGTCCATGTTCCGGTGCGTGCCGCGGAGGCGGGCGTCAATCACGTTGCTGCCGGACGGGATCAAGACGCGGGTCGCGATAGGATTGAAAAGCGTCGAGGCCGGGGCGGGTGGAAGTTCCCAGTATCCACCGGGCATCAGTCCGGCGGCATACCCGTTAATTTTCAGGCCATAATGGTCTCCCGTGGCAGGATCCTTCATGATGGCCACACCTCCCTGCGTGATCTCCCCCTTCTCCTGCATGTAGACCATGTCGTGACCCATGTTATTGGCGCCTGGATTCCCGCCCGGCTGGATGGCGGAGTAGGCGTTCTTGGTCGGGTTGAGTTGTTTAAACGAGCGGGTGTCCGTGTCAAAGACGAGCAGCGGTCCCAAGGCAGAGCGGCACATGTTCACCGGATCGATCCTCGGGCCGGGGACGACGGCGCCCCACATCCCGATATTCTCGACCGACGTGTTCATCGTGTAGACCTTGTCGTCGTTGACGATTATCTTGCCGACGGTGGTACTGGTCAGGCTTTGCGGGGCGATCCTGTCGGGCACCTTCATGAAAAGGCCCTCTACCCCGTGCATCAGGAGCATCGTCTCCACGTCGTAGAGTTGGATGGTGGAGCGGGTCATGATGTAGAGGCAATTGTGATCCTTGTACAGCGTGTCCCGGCCATCCTCCAGCGGTATGCTGACCGTGATTTGCCGGGTGTCAGCGCAGATGATCCCCTCGCCGGGAACGCCCTCGCCGTTGATGCTCCTGAGCACGTCGCGGGCGGCACTCCCGTCGGGCGAGATGATGTCGATGTCGGTCACGCCGTCAATGTCCTTCGTGACGTACCACCCCTCGGCGAGGGCGGTGGTGACCCTCAGGGTCGTGTAGTAGTACTTGTAGACGCCCGTCTTCTTATTCGTGACCTGAAAGACGATCCGGTAATTAAGTGCCGGGGCGAGTGCGACGACGTACGAGAGGTTTTTCTCGCGTCCGATCGTGTCCCTCCTCGTCGGTGAGTAGACGTACCACAGGTAATCGTAGTCAGCCTCGTCGACCTCGTCGGCCTCTCCCGTCACGGCGTGCAGCGTGGGGTAGAGGCGCATCGTATCCATCATCTCCATCGTGTAGGAGGCGCCGATATCGGAGACCGTGATGGGGGCCAAATCGTTCACGTCGATGTAAGTATAGTTCCCCGTGTCATCGATGCAGGCATGGAGGACGAGGGAAAGCGTAAAGATTAATATCGTGTTTTTCATGGCAGTTTATTTATATCGCGTTGAAGAATACCTCCTGCCCGTTGCTCTCGGTCAGGACGGGGTGGGTCGCATTGTACTCGGCGAGCTTTTCCCGTGCCTGCTGGTTATAGAAGCGGCGCACGTCGATCGGGTAGGTCGAGACGTCCCCGTCGAGGTCCGTGAAGCCGACGTACGTGATGACGAACCAGTGCTTTTGCGGGCCGTACTCGCCGAAGACGTAGGCCCAGCCGCCAGCGTAGCCCGGCCGCCAGGCGGAGGTGGGCATCAACTGGTCGGAAACCTTGATCTGGAAGCTGGACTGTTGCTCCAACCCGATCTTGAACTCGTCGTTCTCGACAATCGCCAGCTTCAGGACGACCGTCTCCTCCCGCAGGCCCGGATCGCGTAAGAGAATGACGGGCATCTGGTAGCGGTTCGCATTGGCAGGCACTTGCAGGAGCGGCGTCATTCCGGGGTCGTCAAAGGCGACGTAATGCACGCCCGGTTGCGCGGCGGAGGGTTCACCGGCGTTCTCCTGCTTGATCGCGAAGCGTCGGGCGCGGTCCTGCAGGCCACCCATCACGCGGAGGTCGAGGTAGATCGTGTCCCGTTCCATGTTCATCCCCCCGGAGAGGAAAGAGTAAAAGAGGCTGTCGCGCTGGTAGACGTGTATCGTCTCGTAGGTGCCCCGGTAGAAGTAGAGGGCATGATCGCCGGTGTAATCCGGCACCACCTCCTCGGTGCACGAGGCGCACGAGAGGAGTGCGCAGCAAAGCGCGAGTTGTATCAATCTGTTGTTCATAGTTACTTGTTTTGTTCGAGTTCAAAATTAGTTTGTTGCTCGGGCTTGGGCACTTGGTAGACGATGTTCTCCACCAGCGTGGGCCACGTCAGGGTCGGCGTGGCGTGGCGCTTGTAGAAGTAGAACATCTGGCCCTCGCCGTAGAAGTCCTTGCGGTACTCCCGCTCCAAGCGCGAGTAGACGTCGGAGGAGGTGAGGAGGCTGTTCTCGATGGAGATTTCCATCACGCGGGCCACGCGGAACTCCGTCAGGCGCTCGTTGGCCTCCTCGAGCGTGCTACATTCCATGACGATGAAGTACATCTCCGCCAGCCGGATCAGGGGCATGACCGTTGCGGAGACCCGGGCACTTGGGTCGTAAAACTTCTTGAAGACGGCTTGCTTCTTCGGCGACTGCAGTTCTTCCCAGTAGCGATTGACCTTGCAGCGGATGTCGTTGGAATGGAAACCCGTCTCGTAGGCCTGCGCGATGGCGGTGATATCCTGCTTGCAGTCGCCCATGTAGAAGAAGGGTTCCGTGATCGGCGAGAAGCGGGGAATGTGGAGGGCGAAGATGTGCTCCACCGACATCGTGAGGTCGGGGTCGACGTCCTTGGTGCCGCCGACGGTGTGCTCCGTGGCCAGTGTAAAGATTTTCGTGGTACCGCTGCCGTACACGGCCTCGATGACCTCGCGTGCGTTGTTGGCCGCCAGAACGGGCTGGTTGATCCACTGGTAGTAGCGCGCTTTCGTGGCCTTCACGGCGTAATAGTTGAAGCGGTACTGGCGGTCGATCTGAAAGTCGTCGTAGGGGGTACTCGCCGTCTTGACGGGGTCTGCGGCCAGCAACTCTTCCGCCTCGTCGAGGTCGGCGATGATCTCACGCAGCACCCGGCCGTAGGAGACGGATTGCAGTTTGCCGAGGTCCCGCATCACCTCTTTGACGTAGGGGATCGCGACCCGCGAGGTGTCCGCGCCCAGCGGCACAGGCCCCCACAGGCGGAGCGCGTCGAAGTGGAGGAAGGCGCGCAGGCCCTTCGCCTCGCCCTTGATCAACTCGTAGTTGCCGTTCGAGAAGAGATCGCGCCGCTCGTCTATCGTCGCGAGAAGGCTATTCAGGTCGACGATGACGTTATAGTAGGCCATCCACGAGGAGGCCACGACGGCCTTGGCGGCGTCCTTCTCGAAGTCATAGTCGCGGAGGTAAGCCTCGGCGGAATTGGCGTTGATCACCTCCCAGTGGCGGGCG
>JAISAV010000106.1 GCA_031266545.1 Odoribacteraceae bacterium
CGTCATCGGCGAGATGCGGGAGGGTGACTCGCAAGCGCGGCTCCTCTTTCATGGCTCGCCGGACGGTGAAGATGGCCCCCTCGTTGCGCGCCCAGCTTCGCCGGGCGACGCCGTTGTTCACGTCCCAGGAGAGCATGCCCCGGAGACGCCGGTCGCACGTTGCGCTCCCGTCCAGTAACATGCCGAAGCCGCCGTTGATCACCTCGCCCCAGCCAACGCCGCCGCCGTTGTGGAGAGAAACCCACGTGGCGCCCCGGAAAGCGTCGCCGATCACGTTCTGCACGGCCATGTCGGCCGTGAAACGAGAACCGTCGTAGATGTTGGAGGTCTCCCGGTAGGGCGAGTCCGTGCCCGAAACGTCGTGGTGGTCGCGCCCGAGGATCACGGGGGCGGATAAATGCCCGGTGGAAACGGCCTCGTTAAAGGCCGCGGCGATCTTGATGCGTCCCTCGGCATCGGCGTAAAGGATACGCGCCTGCGATCCTACGACCAGGCGATTCTCACCCGCGGCCTTGATCCAGCGAATATTGTCGGCCAGTTGCTGGCGGATCTCCGCCGGGGAACGTTCCATGATCTCTTCCAGCACCCGCGCGGCGATCTCGTCCGTCTGGGCCAGATCGGCGGGATCCCCGCTGGCGCATACCCAGCGGAATGGGCCAAACCCGTGGTCGAAGCACATCGGGCCCATGATGTCCTGCACGTAGGAAGGATACTTGAAGTCGCCGTTCGGTTCCAGCACCTCCGCGCCGGCGCGGGAGGCCTCCAAGAGGAAGGCGTTGCCGTAGTCGAAGAAGTAGGTGCCGAAGCGTCGCGCGCAGGCGTTGATGGCCGCCACGTGGCGACGGAGCGATTCCCGGACTTTCTCCTTGAAACGTTCCGGGTCGATGACCATCAGCCGGTTACTCTCTTCGAGGTCAAGCCCGGCGGGGTAATAGCCCCCGGCCCAGGGATTGTGCAGGGAAGTTTGGTCGGAACCCAGTTCCACGGGGATATCCCCGGCGGCAAAGCGCTCCCACACGTCTACCACGTTCCCCTGGAAGGCGATGGAGACCACCTCCTGCCGCGCGCGGGCGAGCTTCACGCGTTCGACGAGGCGGTCGAGGTCGTCGATCACCTCGTCCACCCATCCCTGCTCGTGCCGCGTGCGGGTCGCCTTCGGGTTGACCTCGGCGGTGATGCTGATGCACCCGGCGATGTTGCCCGCCTTGGGTTGCGCCCCCGACATGCCTCCCAGCCCGGCGGTGATAAAGAGCTTGCCGGCCAGTCCCTCGCCGTGGCGGGAGATCTTGCGTCCCGCGTTGAGCACGGTGATGGTGGTGCCGTGAACGATTCCCTGCGGGCCGATGTACATGAAAGAACCGGCCGTCATCTGGCCGTACTGCGAGACTCCCAGCGCGTTGAAGCGCTCCCAGTCGTCCGGTTTCGAGTAATTCGGGATCACCATCCCGTTGGTGACCACCACCCTCGGCGCCTCGGCGTGAGAGGGGAATAGCCCCAGCGGGTGCCCGGAGTAGAGCACCAGCGTCTGCTCGTCCGTCATCTCCGACAGGTATTTCATCGCCAGGCGGTACTGCGCCCAGTTCTGGAAGACGGCGCCGTTTCCCCCGTACGTGATCAGCTCGTGCGGGTGCTGGGCGACGGCGTTGTCGAGGTTGTTTTGGAGCATCAGCATGATTCCCGCCGCTTGCAGGCTCTCGTGCGGGTAGTCGTGGATGGAACGGGCGTGCAGCGAGTAGTCGGGCCGGAAGCGGTACATGTAGATGCGCCCGTGCCGATCCAGCTCCTCCGCGAACTCGGGGGCCAGCGTGGCGTGGTGTTTCGGGTCAAAATAACGCAAGGCGTTGCGCACGGCCAGTCGCTTCTCCTCCTTGTTTAGTATCGCTTTTCGGCGAGGCGCGTGGTTGACGCGCGCGTCGTATGGCTTGGGGTCGGGTAATGCCTCCGGTATTCCTTCGCGGATGGATCGTTGAAATTCTTGTAATGTCATGGTGATATATTTTTCGGTTGTCGCTCGCCAAAATTACTGCTTTCCCGCGACTCTTTCAAACTTTTTCTCCCGAAGCCGCGCCCCGTCCGGGAAGTTTCACTACCTTCGCGGGCAAATGAGGTAAAAATGACGGGATTAAATACTATATCATGGAAGTAAGGATCGGGGACGCGGTGCGCTTTATCTCGGAAAAGATGGAGGGGGTGGTGACGGGGATCGTGAATGCTCACACGGTCAACGTCTATTGCGAGGCCTACGGGTTTGACATCCCCGCGGCAGTGAACGATCTGGTGGTCATTCGTTCCAGTTTCAAGAACGAGGAGAGGCCGGCGAAGGAGACGACCACGGTGGCGGCGACGCAACGCCTCTACCTCGCGTTTGTCCCGGAGAAGTTCAACGCGCTGCCGGAGAGTCGCCACGAGCTTTATTTAGTGAATGATACCTCGCTGGCGGTGCTCTTTGCGGTTTCCCTCCGCGGGGAGCAAGGCGACACGGGGGTGGCCGCCGGGAGTTGTAACCCGTTGAGCGTCGCCCCGGTAGGGAATTACGCGCTGAAGGAACTGGATGCCATCAAGGCCCTGCGCGTGCAGGCGCTTTTCCACCAGACGGGAGAACACCCGCCTCGCCCCGTCGTGGACGTGACGGTGAAGGTTAACGCGGTGACGCTATGCAAGAGCGGCGCCTACCGGCAAGCGCCGCGGATCGGGCAGATGGCCTGGCTGCGCCCGCTGGACGAAAGTCCCGAGGAACTCGACATCGATCCCCGGCAATTGTTGCAAGCCAAGCGGGAGAAGCGGGAAGAGAGGAGCGAGCCGCCCGCGCACCCGCAAACGGCTGACAATGTGGTGGAGATCGACCTGCACGCGGAGAGCTTGCTGGATACCCTCGCGGGAATGGAAAGCAAGGATATCCTGGAATATCAACTGAACGTGTTTCATGAAACGCTGGAAACGTACAAGTTGCGACGGGGGCAGAAGATCGTCTTTATCCACGGGAAAGGGGACGGGGTGCTGAAGCAACGCATACGCTGGGAGCTGCAAACCAAATACAAGCGATGTAACCACCAAGATGCATCCTTCAAACAATACGGCTACGGCGCCACGCTGGTGACGATCAGGTAAACGGGGCAGCCTGCATGATCCCATGCAAACCGCCCCGTTCGTGATCGGCTGGCATTACAAGCCGACGAGGAAGCGTTCGGCATCAATGGCCGCCTTGCACCCGGCCCCCGCGGAGGTGATCCCTTGGCGATAGACGGGATCCATCACGTCACCGGCGGCAAACACGCCCGGCACGTTCGTCCGGGTGGAAGTCCCGAGGGTCGTGATATATCCCTCCGCGTCAAGCTGGAGGTACTCCTTGAACGCCTCCGTGTTGGGCACGTGCCCGATGGCCAAGAAGAAACCATCCACGCGGATCTCTTTAAATGCCTCGTCCGTCTCGCCTTTACGATACACGAGGCGAACGCCTTCCAGTCCCATGTCGGAGCCGAATAGCTCCACGGTGTTGTGCTCGAATAACACCTTGATGTTGGCGGTGGCAAAAACCCGTTGTTGCATCACCTTGCTGGCCCGCAAGTAATTCTTGCGCACGATCAGGTAGACCTCGCGGCACAAGCCGGCCAGATAGATCGCCTCCTCGCAGGCCGTGTCCCCGCCTCCCACGACGGCAACATCCTTGCCCCGGTAAAAGAAGCCGTCACACGTGGCACAAGCGCTCACGCCCGACCCGCGAAACCGATCTTCCGAGGGCAAGCCCAGGTATTTCGCCGTGGCGCCGGTGGCGATGATCACCGCGTCCGCCATGATCGTCTGTTCCCCGTCGAGGGTCACCTCGTGGGGATGCCCCGAAAAGTTCACTCCCGTGACGATCCCGAAGCGGATGTCCGTCCCGAAGCGCTCGGCCTGCCTCCGCATGTCCTCCATCATCACGGGGCCGGTCACGCCCTCCGGGTATCCCGGGAAATTCTCCACCTCGGTCGTGGTGGTCAGTTGCCCCCCTGTTTGCAGCCCCGTGTAAAGTACCGGCGCGAGGTTGGCGCGCGCCGCGTAAATGGCCGCCGTGTACCCGGCAGGCCCCGACCCGATGATCAAGCACTTCACTCGTTCTACCGCATTTCCTGTTGTCATAACATTGAAGATTTAATGAATATTACTCGTTTAAATTACCAGCCAAAAGTACCAAATAAAAACCTTCCCCGCAACTCTCTTTGCCCGCTGGCCTTTTCGCGACGTGTATTCTCCCTTGTAAATCAGCACTCTTTCTCTTCTTTCCTCGGAAAGCCCGTTTTTTTTCTCCGCGTTTATGGAGAATTAAACTTTTTCATTACCTTTGCGCTGCATTTTCGGGGTGTAGCTCAGCCCGGTAGAGTACGCGTCTGGGGGGCGTGTGGTCGCAGGTTCAAATCCTGTCACCCCGACTACCGAAGTATCAAGGGATTAGGTTTTTACCTGATCCCTTTTCGATTTTAAAAGGGGGTGAAATGGGCGACGATAGACGACGTTAGACGATGTTTTACGAGAATTCGCGTGCATTTTACGTGCACTTTTTATAGCTTCGCGAGAAAATAATGCACTCATGACATCTATCACGTTATCACTGGACACGAGGAAGGCGAATGCTCGAGGGTTGTACCCGCTCAGGGTGAGGATTACCCATAACTCAAACACCACGGCGGTGTCGCTGGGCATCTATTTGGCCGAGAAAGACGTCGCGGCGGGTAAAAATGGACTGGAGGTCGCGAGAAAAGTCCCCGAAAGCGTTCAAATGAACGCCGAAATACGCGCCATGATGTTTGAACTCGGCAAGAAGGTCGACGAGCTTAACCAGTCCGGTATCGCCGCGGGGTGGGGCGTCGGGGAGGTGAAGAAGTATCTTCTCGCCAAAGGGGAGGGTAATAAGAAGATGGTGACCTTTCAGGAGTATTTCGCCCGATACGTGGCATCGAAAACGAACAGGCGCACGTCCGAGTTGTACAGGCTCACGCTGAACCGGTTTATGCGGTATTTCCCGCTGTCCATGCAGGTGAGCGATGTTAGCTTGTTCGTGATAAAGGAGTTTGAGGCGAGGATGATAGGCGACGGGCTGTCGGTTAACTCGCGGGCTATCGAATTAAGGAATATCAGGGCGGTGATTAATTCTGCCATCGATGACGAGATTGTAGACAAGTACCCGTTTCGCAAGTTCAAGATACGAAATAAGGCGGAATCTGATACCATGCCGCTGTCGATAGAGAAACTCCGGGCAATTCGTGACTTCGAGAGCCACCGGGGGGCGTTGCTCGTGGCGCGCGACGCGTTCATGGCGAGTTTTTATCTCGCCGGGATTAACGTGTCTGACTTGTATTACTTAAGAGGCGGGGAGAGGTGCGTGTATAACAGGGCGAAGACGGGGAAGAGGTATGATTTGCCCCTGCAGCCCGAGGTGAAACGGATCGTCGAGCGATACCGGGATGATGATCGCATGTTCTCGTTTTACAGGACATACGGGACGCTGAACAGTTTTAAGTCACGGATGAATTTCTACCTGAAAACGATCGGGAAGGCCGTCGGCGAGCCGTCTCTCAAGTTGTATCACGCGCGGCATACTTACGCGACGATCGCGTATTCTGCCGGGATTAGCAAGGATGATATCGGGGAGATTCTCGGGCACGGCAGGAGGAGCGTCACGGACGTGTACGCGCGTTATGACACGGCAAGGATCGACGTTAATCACCGGAGGGTGCTCGATGCTGTCGCCGGGCGTGATGATTCTTATTTTTTGGGGTGAGGAGGGGGCGGGTCCTGGTTGACGGGCCACGCCTCGCCGAAGAGGCGGACGCGGAAGGCGTCGAGGAGGGCGGGGTTTTCCCGGCCGGAGAGTTCGTCGGAGGGACGGGGGAGGCGGAGTTTCAGGAGTTCGAGGTAGTGCTTGACGAATTTCTCGGGGTCGGAGGAGAGGGCGGTGAGCTTGGTCTCGAAGTTCTTGAAGTTGTTGGCGAGGAGGTCGTCAATGGCTTGCTTGATCTCGCCACGGACGAGGTTTTTGGCACCCTTCGGCTTGCCCGCGGGGTTGGGGGATTTGCACCCCTTTTTTTGTCCACTCTTGCCCTTGACGCCTGACATTGATTTTTGAATTTTTCAAGGATACAAAAATAGGAATTATCTGGAATGATTCCAAATAATATGGTTTTCGTGACGGGAGGCACGGGAGGGGGCGAGGCGCCCCCTTTTTCTTTTAACAGGTTTTTGCGTCAACGCCCGTTTGGGTTGCGGGAGGGGGGTATCTTGCGGGGGAATTATGAATTATGATGAATAAGACAGGGGCGATACGGGGGCGAGACTTGCAAGGCTGGAGCGTTGCTTTTAGCGGCGACGAAGACTGGAGCCTTCGTCGAGCACCAGTCGTGAATCGTAATTCGTAATTCGTAATTCGTAATGACGTTGTTGCAACGGACAATATATTAATTTTCAGAAAATTACAAACGGTAATTTTAGCGAATACGAGATGCCTCTTTTTTCTAATCAGTTAGAAACAAATTAGTTGTTTAAAATGTCGGTTTTATGAGTCGCCTTATAAGCAATTGGTAATCACGACATA
>JAISAV010000233.1 GCA_031266545.1 Odoribacteraceae bacterium
CGAGGAGACGCCCGCGCCGGACGTGGGATCGAATCCCGCGATGGAGAGGGCAGGCGGCAGGGGGAGGCGCGAGAAGCGCTCGACGGCCTCCGCCGGTTTTTCCCAGAGGTGGCCGAGCAGCGCGCCGCCGGCGTATCCCGCCCGTCGACACGCGGGGAGGTTGGCGGCCGTGACGCCGCCCAGCGCGATGACCCGCCGACCGGCGAGCGCCGCGCGTAGTCGCCGCTCGTCGAAGGCTGCTGCCGCATAACCCGGCTTGGAGATGCTGTCGAAGACGGGGCTTAGGAAAAGGTACGCGGGGACGAACGGGAGGGCGTCCGTGGCCTCGATCTCCCCCGGCGAGTGGCACGAGAGGCTCACGTGGGCGAAATCCCCGGTGAGGCCGGCGGCCTGCTGCGCGTTCGCGTGGATGCCTTTCAGGCCGTGGTGTTCCACTAGCTCGAAGTGGTCGTGCACCACGATGCGGCGGCGATACGCGGGGAGTCTCCTGCGGATAAACGCCTCGTACTCCTCCCGCGGGGCACCCGGCTTGCGCAGGTGGAGCACCTGCAAGCCTTGCTCGAAGAGGGCGTTGCACGCGGCGACTTCTCCCGGCGTTGCCCGTGGGGCGGTGATGACGATGATCATTTGGCCTTGATTTTCTCGCGCAGTTTCTCGCTGGCCCGCATCGAGCAGAAGTGCTCGCCGCACATCGAGCAGAAGTGCGCCTGCTTGAATCCCTCGGCGGGCAGCGTCTCGTCGTGGAAGCGCGTGGCCTTCTCGGAGTCGAGCGCGAGGTGGAACTGATCTTTCCACCGGAACTCGTAGCGGGCCTTGCTCATGGCCCAGTCCCGGTAATACGCCGTGGGGTGTCCCTTGGCGAGGTCGGCGGCGTGGGCGGCCAGTTTGAAGGTGATCACGCCCTCCTTGACGTCCTCCCGGTCGGGCAGCCCGAGGTGCTCCTTTTGCGTGACGTAGCAGAGCATCGAGGTGCCGTGCCACGCGATCATGGCCCCCCCGATGGCGGAGGTGATGTGGTCGTACCCCGGCGCGATGTCCGTCACGAGCGGGCCGAGCGTGTAGAAGGGGGCCTCGTCGCAACACGACAGCTCCTCCTCCATGTTTTCCCGGATCTTCTGCATGGGCACGTGTCCCGGCCCCTCGATGAGCACCTGCACGTCGTGTTTCCACGCCACGCGGGCCAGCTCGCCGAGGGTTTTCAGCTCGGCCATCTGCGCCTCGTCGTTCGCGTCGGCGATGCAGCCCGGGCGCAGGCCGTCGCCGAGGGAGACGCCCGCGTCGTAGCGGGCGAGGATCTCGCAAATCTCCTCGAAGTGGGTGTAGAGGAAGCTCTCCCGCTCGTGCGTGACGCACCAGTGGGCCATGATCGCCCCCCCGCGGGAGACGATGCCGGTGAGCCGCTGCATCGTGAGCGGGACGTGATGCCAGCGCAGCCCGGCGTGGATGGTGAAGTAGTCCACGCCCTGTTCCGCCTGCTCGATCAGCGTGTCGCGATAGATCTCCCAGGTGAGGTTCTCCACCTTTCCCCGCGTCTTCTCGAGCGCCTGGTAGAGGGGGACGGTGCCCACGGGGACGGGGGAGTTGCGAATGATCCACTCCCGCGTCTCGTGGATGTTCCTCCCGGTGGAGAGGTCCATGATCGTGTCCGCGCCCCAGCGGAAGGCCCAGACGGCCTTTTCCACCTCCTCGGCGATCGAGGAGGTGACGGGCGAGTTGCCGATGTTGGCGTTGATCTTGACGAGGAAGTTTCGCCCGATGATCATCGGCTCGCTCTCCGGGTGGTTGATGTTGGCGGGGATGATCGCGCGCCCGGCGGCCACCTCCTGCCGCACGAACTCCGGCGTGACGCGGTCGGGGATCCGCGCGCCGAGGGGTTCGCCGCGCTCGCGCCGGTATTGGTCGCGGACGCGGTCGATCAGTTGGTTCTCGCGGATGGCGACGAACTCCATCTCCGGCGTGATGACGCCGCGCCGTGCGTGGTGCATCTGCGTGACGCCGCGGCCGGGCAGGGCCACCCGCGGGCGGCGGTTCACGTGCTCGAAGCGGAGGGCGTCCAGCGCCCGGTCGTCGAGCCTCGCCCGGCCGTACTCGGAGCTTGGCCCGTCCAGCCTGACCGTGTCGCCGCGTGCCTCGATCCACGCCTCCCGGATCTTCGGCAGGCCCTTGTTCAGGTCTACCTCGTGGCGCGGGTCCGTGTAAGGGCCAGAGGTGTCGTAGACCACCACCGGCTCGTTCCCCGCGCTTTCCCCGCGCTCGTTTTTCGTCGGCGAGAGGAGGATCCGCCGCATGGGTACTTGCAGGTCGAAGCGCTCGCCGGGGACGTAGATTTTCTCGGAACCGGGCAACGGCCCGGTTGACAGGTGAAATGTTTTATCCATGTCGCCTCCTTGTTCAGCCTCCTTGCGAGGCCTTGATGATGATGATACTGCTGCCTTCCTGCGGCGTGGTCGCGTCCCACGCCTCGCGGTGGATTACCTCGAAGTCGAGGGCCACGGCGACGTTGTCCGTGGCGACGCCGTTGGCCTCCAGGAGAGCTGTTAGCGTTGCCCCGGATTCACATTCAACGGCCTTGTCATTAATAAATACTCGCATAGCTTTTACTTTTAAATGTGCGGGAGAGCGCCGGGCGATCTCCCCGTTCTATCATGTTCTTTTTATCGTCCCCTCCGCCGGCATTACCCGGATCAGGTTATGGGTATACTCTCAGCCCGTCGTGTTGACCCGCCGCCGGACGGCAAGCGGGCAGGAGCGGCGTTGTCGCCCGCCTCCTTAGGCACCCCTTACTGGATTATCGCGGCGAAGGTACGGAGAAATCGCGAGAAACAAAAGGGGTGCGCCGATTTTTCCGGGCCGTCGGTGCGGCGGGGAATGCGGACAAAATGTCACCCGTCGCGTTTTGGCATGGCAATTGTCCCGTGCGGTGGCATGTCGTAAAATAAAATCACGAACTAAAAATAAATAACCATGACACAAGGAAAGATTGGCGTTTCAACGGGGGACTTGTTTCCCATTATCAAGAAATTTTTGTACTCGGATCACGAGATTTTCCTGCGGGAGATCATCTCCAACGCGGTGGACGCGTCCCGCAAGTTGCAGGTGCTGGCTGCCGGGGGGGAGTTCAAGGGGGAGGTCGGCGACCTGAAGGTGCGCGTGAAGGCTGACAAAGCGGCAGGCACCCTGACCGTCTCGGACAACGGCATCGGGATGACCCGCGAGGAGGTCGAGCGGTACATCAACCAGATCGCCTTCTCCGGCGCGGAGGAGTTCCTCGAGAAATACAAGGACAACGCCGCCGCCATCATCGGCCACTTCGGGCTGGGGTTCTACTCCGCCTTCATGGTGAGCGACCGCGTCGAGATCCTCACGCGCTCGTGCCGCGAGGGGGCCGTCGCCGTCCGCTGGTCGTGCGACGGGACGCCGGAGTATACCCTCGACGACGCGGAGAAGGAGGAGCGCGGGACGGACATCATCATGCACGTCAGCGAGGAGGAGAAGGAGTTCCTCGAGGAGGCCAAGATCAACGAGCTGCTGGAGAAGTACTGCAAGTTCCTCCCCATCGAGATCGTCTTCGGGAAGAAGAAGGAGTGGAAGGACGGCGACTACCGCGAAACGGGCGAGGATAACGTCATCAACGACGTCAACCCCGCGTGGACGCGTAAGCCCGCCGACCTGAAGGAGGAGGACTACGAGGAGTTTTACCACCGCCTCTACCCCGCGGCGCGCGAGCCGCTCTTCCACATCCACCTCAACGTGGATTATCCCTTTAACCTGACGGGCATCCTCTACTTCCCGAAGATCGAGAACCGCGTCGAGGTGCAGAAGAACAAGATCCAGCTCTACTGCAACCAGGTGTACGTCACCGACTCCGTCGAGGGCATCGTCCCCGAGTACCTCACCCTGCTCCACGGCGTGATCGACTCCCCGGACATCCCGCTCAACGTCTCCCGCTCTTACTTGCAAAGCGATCGCAACGTCAAGAAGATCTCCAACCACATCACCAAGAAGGTGGCCGACAGCCTCGCGGAGATCTTCAACACCAGCCGCGAGGAGTACGAGAAGAAGTGGGACGACCTGAAGGTCTTCGTCCAGTACGGGATGCTCACCGACGAGAAGTTCGACGAGCGCGCCCGGTCGATCTTCCTCTACAAGAACACCGACGGGAAATATTTCACCGCCGACGAGTACGAGGCCCTCGTCAAGCCCGCCCAGACGGACAAGGACGAGAAGCTCGTCTACCTCTACGCCACCGACAAGCACGAGCAATACACCTACATCGAGAAGGCCAAGGCCAGGGGCTACGACGTCCTCCTCCTCGACGGGCAGCTCGACGCCCACTTCATCAACCACGCCGAGCGCGCGAACGCCGACCGTCGCTTCGCGCGCGTGGACGCCGACGTCATCGACAAGCTCATCCCGAAGTCCGGGAGCAAGGAGAGCGCCTGGAACGCCGACGAGCAACGGGAGGCCCGCGGCATCTTCACCCCGCTCCTGCGCGGCGAGGGGGCCTCGTACTCGGTCTCCTTCGAGTCGCTGGGCGAGGAGCAGGAGCCGTTGACGATCACCCGCTCCGAGTTCGCCCGCCGGATGAAGGAGATGGCCGCCATGAATCCCTCCATGAGCTTCTACGGTGCGATGGACGACCACTACACGCTCGTCGTGAACACCGACCACCGCCTGACGAACGCCCTCCTCGCCGACGAGAAGGAGGCCCTCGCCGGGCAACTCGCGCCCCTCCGCGCCTCCATCGAGGAGGCCAACCGGAAAAAGGCCGACCTCGACGCCCTCAACAAGGGAAAGAAGGAGGAGGAGATCCCGCAAGTCGACAAGGACAGGCAATCCGACCTCGACAAGCAACTCTCCGGCCTGAAGCAACAGGAGGACGACCTCCTCGCCGCCTACGGCAA
>JAISAV010000003.1 GCA_031266545.1 Odoribacteraceae bacterium
CCAGCGCTCCTTCAGGACAGTGGTGAGCGTGTAGCGGTTAGCGGAGGCGGGTATGCCGCTGATGTCGTTGAAGGCGCTCATGACCGTGGCCACGCCGGCATGCGTGCCGGCCTCGAAGGGGGGCATGAAGGTCTCCCAGAGGGTCTGGCCGGAGACGTCGCTGTAATGATAGTCGCGCCCACCCTCGGAGAGACTGTAGCCCACGTAATGCTTGAGGCAGGCGGCGATGGAGAACTCGCCAGCGAGGTCGTCGCCTTGGTAGCCCTCAATGGCCGCCACGGCGTAGCGGGCGTTCGCAAGGGGATCCTCGCCGTACCCCTCGGCCACGCGCCCCCAGCGGGCGTCGCGCGCCACGTCAACCATCGGGGAGAACGTCCAGTCGACGCCTGACAGCCGGGCCTCGCGGGCCGCTGCCGCCGAGGAGGCGCACACCAGCTCGAGGTTCCACGAGCAGGACTGCGCCAGCGGCACCGGGAAGATGGTGCGGAAGCCGTGGATCACGTCAAAGCCGAAGAGCACCGGGATGCCCAGTCGCGACTCCTCCATCGCCTTGCGCTGGATCCGGTTGCGGTACACGGGACTGGGGCTGCGGTATATGAGCGAGCCGATCAGGGGGCTGACGGCCTTCATGCCGTCCTCGGCGTTGTGGGGGTTCATGTTCTTGCCGTAAGTCCACTGGGTGACCTGCATGATTTTCTCGTCGGTGGTCATGCGAGCGAGCAGGTCTTCCACGCGCCGCTCGACGGGCAGCGTCGCGTCCTTGTAGGCGGGGAGCGTCGCGTCGCCGCACGCCGCAAGGCAGCAGGCAAGCAGGCAGGCTATCTTTCTTTTCATCATCTTCGCGTGTTCATGAGCGGGGAGGCGCCTCTCACGACACCTCCCCGGGGTGTATATTTATTGTATCAACTCGAAGTCGTCCATGAGGATCGTCCGATCGCCGACGGTGGTGATGTTGTTACCGCTCTGGTCGGAGAGGGGGCGCAACTGGTGGGCGCTGTAGGCCGTCCCGGCGGGGAACATAAAGACGATGGTCTCCCACTCGTCGTACTTCACGGGCATGGTCGCGGGCGGGATGTTGTTGCCGCCCTTGTTGAACTTGATATGCGGGAAGTAGGCGTTGCCCGTCTTGCGGTAGATTTTCAGGCGGAGGCCCTTGTACTGTGAGAGGTTGGGGATGCCGGACAGGGATATGTCAAAGAACCCAGAGGTGCCGCTCGTGCCCGAGACGGCGTCCTTCATCACCTTGTCGCTCGTGTTGATGCCCGTCTTGTAGGGATTAGGCTCGATCGTGAGGCCGGGGTTGTTGGTGGAGGAGAAGCGGACCTTCACGGAGGTGTTATCGAGATCCTCGCAGTCGGTGATCAGGTAGGCGCTCTCGGTGACGCGGAGGGTGTAACTCCTCGCCACGGTCTCGTTGATGGCGTTCGCACCGAGGTAGGAGATGACGTACTCCCCGAGCGCGGTGCAGGGGTAGCTCAAGGTCGCGGACGTGGAGAGTTCCGCACCGTCTACTTTCCAACTGTGCCCGATGCCCGTCCCGCCGTAGAGGACGGTGGCGGTGAGGGTCAACGTCTCGCCGATCATCCGGGAGAGGATGGCGTCGGTCTCCGAGAAGCTGATCTCCAGCGGTCGCTCGATGGCCTCGACAACGAGGCGCTTCTCGACGCTACCCGCGGCATTCGTGCCGGTGTACGAGATGCTGTAGTCCCGCGCCGCGTCGAGCGTGAAGCCGTGGAGGAAGGCCCCCGTGGAGACGGGAACGCCGTCAATCTCCCAGTGGTGCGCAACGTCGGCGCCGGAGGAGACGATGGCCATCAGTTGCAGCTCGTCGAGTTGCTTGCGCTTGACACGGGTGGAGTCGCCGGTGGAGAGGGCGATTGCGAGCACGTCTGCGACGATGACCTCGAACTCGCGCGAGAACTCGCCTGCGCCGTTGCGGGCGACGTACTTGACGGTGTATAGGCCCGGTGCGGGGAAAGCGTAGGTAAACTCTGCGGTGGCGGACTCGAGGACGCCGTTCACGTACCAGTTGCTGGTGACCCGTTCACCGGCCGCAACTGCGGCCTGTAGGGTTAGCGGCACGTTGACCGTCGTCGTGAAGGAGGTTTGCTCGCTGTCGAAAGTTGCGAGCGGGGAGGTGTTCTGGACGGGCCGCGCCTCGTCGGTGCAGGCCCAGCAGGCAACCGCGAGGGTGGCCAGGCAGGATATTAGGCGTGTTGTTTTCATTTACTTGTCATAAAATTGGATGAGTTGATACACGTTATCGTTCAGTTGTTTCATGTTATCCAACAGGGGCAGGTAGGGCTGGAAGTCCCACGTGACGACGCCCTTGTTGGAGTCGCGGTTGGAGGGGTCGGTGTTGAGGTTCTGGGGGTCGTTGTCTTGATACGTGAACCAGTGCCAGCCGACACACCCCTTGCTCTTGATGAGTTCGAGGGCGAAGTTTTGGTAGAAGTATCCCCTGTCGGCCTGCGTCTCGACGTTCCACCCGGCGCCGGTATTGTTCGGGAGGCCGGAATCCTCGCCCTTGACATAGAACTCCACGATCATGAAGGGCTTACCCGACCATCGTTCCCAGTTCCTGATCATCGTCTGGTCCGGCTGCCAGTGACCGTAGTAGTCGACGGAGATTATATCGGCGTACTGCCCAGCAACGCGCATGATCTCCGGGTTGACCAGTTCCTCGTTTTTCTGGTTGAACTTCGTGCCGAGAAAGAGGTGATTAGGATCGTGGCGACGCAGGGCGGCGGCGACTTTCTTGATGAAAGTCTCGAAATAGAAACCGGTAAAGGCGAGTCGATCGTCGGCGGTCGCGTCGGCCAGCGAGGCATCGCGGCCCTTGCGCTCGTCGAGCCATGCCTTAGCGGCGACGTAATTGTAGTGAGGCGCGGAGTAGTGCGTGAGGCAGCGATCGAGGGCGTCATTCTTCCACGGTAGCTCGTTATCAACGAAATACCCGAGGAGGAACTTGTCATTCTTGTACTGTGCGGCCTTGCTCACCTCGCTCTCGAGGTGGGCGTCGAAGCGTGGGTCGAAGACCATCGTCACGTCGTGCTCGTAGCCCTGCCATCCGGCGTGGGAGAAATCCTCACCGTTAGCGATCATCTCGGCACGCAACCTCGACATCGGGTCGAAGTGGACGCAGTAGACCGGCGGGGTGGTCAGCTCGCGCATCGCGGCCACGTTCGACCAACAGCCCACGCCGTTGAAGCCGTAAGTCTTGATGCGGGCGGTTTCCTGC
>JAISAV010000080.1 GCA_031266545.1 Odoribacteraceae bacterium
GCGGGAGGCGACCCGCGCCCGGCCCCCGGAAATACCAAACGCCGCGCGCGGGCATTTCGAGATAAATTATTTACCTTTGGACGCCTCGAGAGAGACGATTAAATAACGCGAACAAGAAACGTAACAAAGTAAAAAGATGAAACAAGTACTACTATTTTTAAGCCTCCTGCTACCGGCCGCCGGGGCGGCCATTGCCCAAGACGGGCGCGCCCCCGCCGACCTCGTGAACCCCTTGATGGGTACCGACTCCAAGGGCGAGTTGTCCAACGGGAACACCTATCCCGCCATCGCCCTGCCGTGGGGCATGAACTTCTGGATGCCGCAGACCGGCCAGATGGGCAACGGGTGGGCCTATACCTACGACTCGGACAAGATCCGCGGCTTCAAGCAAACGCACCAGCCCAGCCCGTGGATCAACGACTACGGGCAGTTTTCCCTGATGCCCGTCGTCGGCATGAAGGTCGACCAGAACGCCCGCGCCAGTTGGTTCTCTCACAAGACGGAAACCGCGCGACCCTATTATTATAAGGTGTACCTCGCCGACCACGACGTCACCGCCGAGCTAACCCCCACCGAACGATGCGCCTACTTCCGCTTCACGATGCCCGCGACGGACAGCGCCATCGTCGTTATCGACGCCTTCGACAGGGGTTCGTTCGTGCGCGTGGACGCGGCCCGGGGACGCGTCTATGGCTTCACCACCCGCAACAGCGGCGGCGTGCCTGCCAATTTCAAGAACTATTTCGTCATCGAGTTTGACCGCCTCCCGGACTTCCACGCCACGTGGGCCGACGGTCGCCTCCGGCAGGGGGACGAGGTGGCGGCGGGTCACGCGATGGGCGTCATCGGCTTCAAGACCCCCGGCGGCGGCGTCATACAGGCGCGGGTTGCCTCCTCCTTTATCAGCGAGGAGCAGGCCGGGCTAAACCTCGATCGCGAGACCGGCGGCAAGACCTTCGAGCAGGTCAAGGAGGAGGCCCGCGCCCGCTGGAACGACGTGCTGGGCAGGATCGAGGTCAAGGGAGGGGAGCGCCAGCGCGAGACCTTCTACTCGTGCCTCTACCGCGCCGTCCTCTTTCCGAGGATGTTTCACGAGCCTGACGAGGCGGGCGCTCCCCGTCATTACAGCCCCTACAACGGGCAGGTGCTCCCCGGTCACCTCTTTACCGACACCGGCTTCTGGGACACGTTCCGCTGCCTTTTCCCGCTCCTGAACCTGGTCTACCCCTCCATGAACGCCAAGATACAGGAGGGGCTGCTCAACACCTACCGCGAGAGCGGTTTCCTCCCCGAGTGGGCCTCGCCCGGCCACCGCGGGTGCATGATCGGCAATAATTCCGCCTCCGTCGTCAGCGACGCCATCCTCAAGGGCGTCACCGATCCCGCCCTCGTCGTCGAGCTGTACGAGGCCATGCTCAAGACCGCCAACAGCGTGCACCCCCGCGTGCGCTCCACCGGTCGCGAGGGATTCGAGCACTATAATCGCCTCGGCTACGTCCCCTACGACGCCGGTATCAACGAGAGCGCCGCCCGCACCCTCGAGTACGCTTACGACGACTGGTGCATCGCCCGCGTCGGCGCGAAGCTCGGCAGGCCCCGCGAGGAGGTGCAACTCTACGAGGCCCGCGGGCAGAACTACCGCAACGTCCTCGACCCGGAGACGAAACTCGCCCGGGGCAGGAACAAGGACGGCGCCTTCCAGTCCCCCTTTAACCCCCTGAAATGGGGCGACGCCTTTACCGAGGGGAATAGCTGGCACTACACGTGGTCGGTGTTTCACGACGCACGGGGCCTCGCCAACCACATGGGCGGCAACGACCGCCTCGTCGCCATGCTCGACTCCGTCTTCCGCCTGCCGCCCGCCTTCGACGCGAGTTACTACGGCGGCGTCATCCACGAGATCCGCGAGATGCAAATCATGAACATGGGCAATTACGCCCACGGCAACCAGCCGATTCAACACATGATCTACCTCTACAACCACGCGGGCGCCCCGTGGAAAGCCCAGTACTGGGCGCGCGAGGCGATGGACAAGCTCTACCACCCCGCGCCCGACGGCTATTGCGGCGACGAGGATAACGGGCAGACCTCCGCGTGGTACGTTTTCTCCGCCCTCGGTTTCTACCCCGTCTGCCCCGGCAGCGACGAGTACGTCATCGGCTCGCCGCTCTTCACCGCGGCCACCATCCACCTCGAGAACGGCAAGAAAATCAAAATTACCGCCGACGGCAACGCCCCCGGTAACCGCTACATCCAGTCCCTGCGCGTCAACGGCAAGGAGTACTCCAAAAATTACCTCGACTACTTCGAGCTGCTGAAAGGCGCCGACCTGAAGTTCCGCATGGGCGACCGGCCGGCCACCACGCGAGGCACCGGCCCCGGCGACGCCCCCTATTCTTTTACCAAATAACGCGATAACGTCATGAAAACATACCTATTCCTCCTCCTCTTGCTCCCCGGCCTCGCACGCGCCGGGGCCGCCGCGGATAGCCTCGCGCGGTACGTCAACCCCTTCGTCGGCACCGCCGGGTACGGGAACACCTACCCCGGCGCGCAGGCGCCCTTCGGCGGCATACAGATCAGTCCCGACACCGACCGCGACTATTATGACGCCGCCGCCGGGTACAAGTACGATCGCCCCACCCTGCTCGGCTTTAGCCTGACCCACCTCAGCGGCACGGGGATTCCCGACCTCGGGGATTTCCTCTTTGTCCCCGGCACCGGCAAGATCCACTTTACCCCCGGCACCCACGAGAATCCCGACGGCGGCTACCGCTCGCGCTTCAGTCACGACCGCGAGCAAGCCTCGCCCGGCTACTACGCCGTCGAGCTGCCCGACCACGGCGTGAAGGCCGAGATGACCGCCGGGGCGCGGGCCGGTATCCTGCGATTCACCTACCCCGCGTCCGACAGCGCCTTTATCCTCCTCGACCTCGACCACACCCTCTGGCAATCCTGCCCGTGGAGCAACGTCCGCTTCGAGAACGACTCGACCCTCACCGCCTACAAGCTCGTCAAGGGATGGGGGCCGGAGCGCCACGTCTACCTCGCCGCCACCTTCTCGAGGCCCTTCGACGAGCGCGGCATCATGCAAGACACGACGCCCGTCCTCTATAACACGAACCGCTTCCGCAGCTCCCTCGAGGCCTGGGGCAAGAACCTCCGCGCGTGGGCGCGCTTCCGCGTGGCCGACGGGGAAACGATCTCCGTCAAGGTCGCCGTCTCCGCCGTCAGCACCGACGGGGCCGTCCTCAACCTCCACGAGCTGGACGGCCGCGACTTCGCCACCGTCAAGACCGCCGTCGAACGCGACTGGGAAAAACAGCTCGGCCTCTTCAAGGCCAGCGGGACGCGCGAGCAATTGGAGACGTTCTATACCTCCGTCTATCACGCCTTCCTCCACCCCTTCCTCTTTCAGGACGCCGACGGGAACTACCGCGCCCACGACAAGAATATCCACCGCGCGGAAGACTTTAACAACCTCACCGTCTTCTCCCTCTGGGACACCTACCGGGCCTTGCACCCCCTCTTTAACCTCGTCCAGCGGGACGTGAACGCCGACGTCGTCAACTCCATGCTGGCGCACTACGACCGGAGCGTCGAGCACATGCTCCCCATCTGGTCGTTCTACGGCAACGAGACGTGGTGCATGATCGGCTACCACGCCGTCTCGGTCATCGCCGACGCCATCGTGAAGGATGTCGAGGGCTTTAACCACGAGCGCGCCTACGAGGCGATAAAGCGTACCGCCATGAACCCCCACTACGACTGCCTCCCCGAGTACACCGCCCTCGGCTGGGTGCCCTTCGACAAGGAAAAGGAGTCCGTCTCGAAAACCCTCGAGTATGCCTACGATGACTATTGCATCGCGCGGGCGGCAGAAAAGCTGGGCAAGGTGGACGATCACGCCTATTTCCTCAACCGCGCCCTCTCGTACCAGAATCTCGTCGATCCCGTCACCGGTTACACCCGCGGCCGGGACTCGCACGGTAACTGGCGCACTCCCTTCGCGCCCGTCGCCTATACCGGCCCCGGGTCCGAACACGGGTGGGGCGATATTACCGAGGGGTTCACGCTACAGTACACGTGGTACGTGCCCCACGACGTCCGCGGCCTCGCCCGCCTCGTCGGCGAGAAGCGGTTCCTGCGCCGGCTCGACTCCCTGTTCGTCACCCGCGTGGCCGACGATATCCCCGGGGCGCACGACATCCAGGGACGCATCGGCGCCTACTGGCACGGCAACGAACCCTGCCACCAGATCATCTACCTCTATAATTACCTGAAACAACCGTGGAAATGCCAGCAGATGATCCGCCGCGTGATGACCGAGTTTTACGGGAATACCCCCGACGCCCTCAGCGGCAACGATGATTGCGGCCAGATGTCGGCATGGTATATCTTCAACGCAATGGGATTCTACCCGACCGCCCCTTCCAGCAACGTCTATAACATCGGCTCCCCCGGCCTCGCGGGCGTCGAGATGACCCTCTCCAACGGGCGCATCCTCCGCGTGACCACCGAAAACTGGTCGCCGGAGAACGTCTATATCCGCCAGATGTTCCTGAACGGCGCGCCGTATGACAAGTCTTACCTCACGTACGACGATATCAAGAACGGCGCCGAACTCCACTTCGTGATGGACGCCGCGCCGAACTACCGCCGCGCCGTCAAGGAGGCCAGCGTCCCGCCCTCCCTCTCCGGTGCGGGCAAGCCGTTACGTTACAAGGTAAGCACGAATTAGAGCGGTCGAGGGGAAAGATTGAATTTTTCCTTGAAACAGGGAGCAAGGTCAACAATGCTCCCTGTTTCTTTATATTCTCTCTTGCGGTCTTCTCGTTTGCAGTATTGTAACCTGAGTTTGGGATAAGAATTGATATAAATTATGATGAATCGGTTATTTGTTGCCCGTAGGGCATCCATATCAATAGAAAAGATGAATCGGTTATTTGTTTGCCCATAGGGCATCCATATCAATAGAAAAACGGCCCTTTCTCCCTCGCAACCCCGTCAGGGCATAGCCGTCAGGCTAAGGGCTGAAGGCCCGCCAAGCAATAGCGTAGGGCAACGCCCTACGAATAGTCACCCGATGGGTAAAAAGCAGGCTGAAAGCCTGCAAGCCAATACAATACAACACTATGCTATTGCTTACGCCCCTTCTGGGGTTGGTGCAGGGTATGATCCGGTTCGGGGGGCGTTGCCCCACGCTTTTGCTTAGCGGGCCTTCAGCCCTTAGCCTGACGGCTATGCTCATCTGGGGTTGAACACCTACGGCGTTCAGGAACGGACGGGAAATATTTTCTATTGATATGAATGCCCTATGGGCAACAACCAACATGCTTGTCGATTTCTATTGATATTGTCCCCCATAATTCATAATTCATAATTAAAAAATGTAAGCCCTAACGGGCTATTCTTATCCCGAACTCAGGTTATAGAACCATAAAAAGAAACTCCTGAGAACCATCTCAGGAGTCTTAAAATGTAAGCCTTTTAACTATTTGGAGACTGTTACTCTCTGTCCCAGTTGAACGATTGGCACGTCGCCCACTTTGACAGCATACGTCGCAAGATCATACTCGTTCGCATAGTTATCAATCTCGGCCGGTAGCGTGATCGTGATCGTCCAGTTGGCGGCCTCTAATTGTGCGGCGGTATAAACTTCTATCTCGTCGGCCAAAAAGTACTCCCCTTGCATTAGACAGATACCATACCCGGTGGCACCGGCTACTGCATGAAACTTGGCGCTTAGGTCGCGTGTTGTTGGGGTATAACTTAACTCGCCATTTAACTTCTCACTCATGCCTTCCTGCTCGGTCGTGATCGTGATCACGCTGGAAACCGTCACGTTGTTAGCGTTCGTGGCCGCTACTGTAAAACTGCCCGATGGAATAGCATCTGTACGTTTACTCGCGGGATTCGTCGATCGCCAATAAGTATCCGTTATTCTCGAAAGATTAAAATTTTCCAGCGAGGAATGTGTAAAACTGCAAGTGGTGATGGCCTCGTTACCCCACACTTGAACGAGCGGGACATAAGAAACAGACGTGACTTCATCCACTACCGCTATTTCTTGGAAAAAGATAATATTTGCCACGGCCTGAAAAGCAGGAGAACTACTTTTGAGACAGGAACCAAGCGTGAATGTTGCCAGTGCAATGATTAAAATTTGCTTCATCTTCATGATTTACTTGTTTTAGTTTGAATAAATTTTGTGCGAAGATTGCAGAAAAGTAAGTGATAAACAAGAAAAATCAGGCATTTTTTCATGAAAGATGTTTTTTTATCACGACAACGCAACCTGCAGGCGCGATCACGCATCTTATAAAATTATTTCGGCGGACATAAGGAAGTTCATGAATATGGTGAGGCATTTGCGTGTAGACTAAAAATTTTTACGTACACTTGCAGCAAAAAACACGAGTTATGGAAATATCCAAGAGTAAAAAGGTACTGCTTGTTATTTCCCACTTAGCCGGGTGGGTGCTTTTTATTTACATCACCGCGCCATTGATTAGCAAGGTGGGGCGTCCGCCAGGCCACTTATTTCCCTGGCTATTGATCACGAGCTACCTGTTCTTGATGGTCTACTTCTACTTGAACAGTCATGTTTTCGTGCCGCGTTTCCTGTCAAGGAAGCGGATAGCGCTTTTCCTGGGGATCACGGTTGTCGCCTACATCCTTTTTTGTCTTGTTATCCCGGCTATTTTTCGCCATTACTTCGCGTCGGGATTGCCTTTCGGGCTGGGTATGCCGCCGGGAGATCCGGGTTTTCAGCCGCGCGGCGTTGGCCGGGTGATGCCGTTTAAAATCTTCGTGGATCCCGGTTTGTATTCTCGTTCCAGTCAGTTTTTAGTCATTTTCATGATCAGCACGGGACTGAAAGCCGGTGCTCAATGGTACGCGGAAAAACGACATTTGCAGGAACTGGAAAACGCGATGGTGCAAGCAGAACTCTCTTTCCTGAAATCGCAGATTCACCCGCATTTCCTTTTCAACAGCCTGAACAGCATTTACTACCTGGCGTTGAGCAAAGACGATAAAGCGCCGGAGGCCATCCTGTCCCTTGCCGGTTTCCTGCGCTTCGTGACCACCGAAGGCAGCCATAACCGCATCCCGTTGAAAAAAGAGGTAAAGATGATGGAGGAATACATTCATCTCCAAAGCCTGCGGGTACCGGAAAAGTTTGAACTACGATTTCAATTGCAGGGAGATTTCCGGGAATGGACGATCATGCCGCTCACGTTTGTCCCGTTCGTGGAAAACGCCTTCAAACACGGGACAAGCGCCCGTATCAGCTGTTTCATACACGTTCGCGTGGAAGTCGAAGAGGGTATGTTGAAATTTACCTGCGACAACTCGATCGCCCCGGGGATCAACGACGAGCATCTTTCCGCCGGCGTGGGCCTGAAAAACACCCGCAAGCGGCTGGAACTGGCTTACCCCGGGCGACATTCGTTGACGGTCGGCGCCGACGGCCCGGTTTTTCGCGTGAAACTTCAAATCTCCTTGGCATGAAAATGAAATGTATCGCGATTGACGACGAGCCGTTGGCGTTGAAATTATTAGAACATTATTGCATTCAGGTACCATTCATCCACCTGCTGGGCACGTACAGCGACCCGCTGGACGGTGTTTCTCACGCCCGCTCCATGCGACCTGATTTGATCTTTTTGGATATTCACATGCCCGACGTTTCCGGTATCAACATCGCGCGGGGCTTGGATCATGACGCGTTGATCATTTTCACGACCGCCCACAAGGAATACGCCGTGGAGGGCTTCGATCTGGACGTGGTCGATTACCTGCTCAAGCCCTTTAGCTTTGAACGCTTCCTGAAAGCCTGTGATAAGGCTGGGCAACGTTTCCAGTCGTTGCAACCGCCCGCCCCGGGAGTGATCCCCGGCGGCGACGCGATCACCTTCAAGTACAACTACCAGAACACGCGATTGCCACTCCGCGCCATCCTGTATATCGAGGCCTGCAATAATTACATCAAGATAGTAACCCCCGACAAAACGTACATGCCGACCATGACGATGAAAACGATCCGGGAACTCTTGCCGGAAACCGGGTTTATCCGCGTGCACAAGTCATTTATCGTTGCCGCGGACAAGATCAACTCCTTTAACCGCGAACGGGTAATCACCGGCCGCAAGCAGATCCCGGTCGGCAGGAGTTACCGCAAGGCGTTCATGGAATACATGGAAGCAAGGTGACCGGGGTAATATTAGATGCCGTTTACCATGATATTTCAACCGTTCACGATAATTACTTGTTTTGACCTTATCGTCTCCCTATCTTCGTTCCCGAATTTTAACACACATCACGATATGGCAAAAAAG
>JAISAV010000086.1 GCA_031266545.1 Odoribacteraceae bacterium
ATGTCTGATATTAACGACTGGAGAAAAAATAATCTGCCTGAAAATCTGGTTTGTAAGAGAACAAAAACGCTTAAAATCGCATGACTTTTTTGAATGAACTTTTGGACACCCTACCCTTCAGGGCGCAGAATAGAAGGCGTATCCTTTACCCAACGCGTTGCGTTGGGCTAGGCTATAACGGGCCTTCAGCCCTTCTCACTAATCACTAACCGTTAACCACTAACCACTTATTTTTCCAGCATCTCGGGGAAGAGGACGAATAGTTGCTGCCGCGCCCGGGAGAGGTTCTCGCGGAACGCCGGGTCGTCCCGCTCCACGCCGTTAAAGCCCTTGAAGAGGTTGTCCGGGTAATAACTCCGGTTCGAGTTGTCGCGGAACTGCGTCTCGAGCGGCGCCACGCGGGCGAGATCCTCGCGCGCCTTCCCGTCCTCGAGCAGGGGGGGGAGGCGGCGGAATAGCTCCTCGTCGTACGCGCCCGCCGGGTTTCGCTGCACGAGGTGGATTTTGGTACGCGTCTTGTGATCGCGGAGGCGTTCCGGGACGGCGCGGTAGTCCGTGCAGGAGAAGGCCTCCCGTTCCACCAGCCCGCCCCGCGCGGGGTCGCGGCGCGAGGGTTGCTCCACGACGACGTAATCCTCCCCGAGGTTATCCTTCCACAGCGTCTCCTGCACGCACGAGGCGATGTAGGCGCGTCCCGCCTCGTCCTGCCCGAGCGCGAGCGTGGCGCGGGTAGAGAAGGGGGAGGCCACCTTCCGGTGTTCCCCGAGCAGCACCTGCCGGTAGAGCTGGTAGTCGATGTAGTCGAACGTCACGCTCGTCAGCGCGCGGGAGGCGTAGTCGATCGTGAGCTGGCCGCGGCACGTGATTTTCGTCTTCGCCGGGTAGGCCCCCGGGCGCGTGGCGAACGCGTAGATGTACTCCGTCCGGTTCGTCTCGATGGCCGTGATCTCGTAGGCATCCGTCCCCGCGAAGAGCGGGCCGTGGAGCTGCACCGCCCGCAGGAGCGTGAATATCTTGCGCGTGCCCGCGTCGAAGCGCGTCTCCCCGGCGGTCATGTAGACGGGGGAGAGGGTGTCCACGCCGTTATTGGTCAGGTTGTAGCTCCGGGCGCTGTACGCCGGCACGAAGTAGGCGCAGAAGCGCGAGTCCCACTCGTCCGCAGGGGCGACGTCCCCGGAGGTGAAGAAGTAGCCCGCCTCGCGGCGGTACTCGAGCGCCCGGTGCAGGTACTCGGTGATCTTCTCGTACCTGGCGCGCCCCTGGTAGTTACAGTAGGGCAAGGTGCGTCGCGACAGTTTTTTCAGCTTCGCCGCCGCGATGTCCAGCAGCTCGCCGGGGGCGAGGCGGGAACTTCCCCGCGCGCCGGACGTGACCGTCACGCCCGGCAGCTCGAACCACAGCTCTTCCATGACGACGCGCGAGGAGTCCCGGAGGTTCGCCCAGGCGTCGGCGCGCGTCTTGTAGCCGATCGCCTGCAGCAGGAGGGTGTCCGCCGGGAGCAACGCCCCCGCGTGGAGGCGACATTCGCCGTCGAGGTCGGAGGTCGTCAGCAGCCGCGCGAGCCGCTTGTGGATCACGTAGACGCCGAGCAGCGGGCGTCCCGCCCCGTCGGTGATCGTCACGCGCCACGTCGTGCTGTCCCGCGGCGCGGCGCCCGCCGCCGCCCCGGTCCCGGCCCAGGCCAGGAGCAAGAGTAGGAAGGCCCGCTTCATGGCCGCTCCTTGTTAGCGAAGTTAGCGAGTTGGCCGCACGCCGCGTCGATGTCCCTCCCGCGGCCGCGCCGCAGGTTGACCACCATGTTCCGCTCCTCGAGCGCCCGGATAAAGCGGTCGCGCCGCTCCTCGGGCGTCCTCTTGTAGGCGCTTCCCTCGACGGGGTTGTACTCGATGACGTTGATCTTCACGGGAAACCTGCGGCAGAACAGGGCCAGCGCCCGCGCGTCTTCCTCCCCGTCGTTGACGCCGTCCAGCAGGAGGTACTCGAGTGTCGGGCGCGTCCCCGTTTTCTCGACGAAGTAGGCGAGGGCGTCGGAGAGGGCGGCCAGCGGGTATGCCTTGTTGACGGGCATCAGGCGTTCGCGCGTGGCGTCCAGCGCCGAGTGGAGCGAGACGGCCAGGTGGAAGCGCGCCCCGTCGTCGGCCAGCCTCCGGATGCCGGCCGGGATGCCGGCCGTGGAGAGGGTCAGGCGATAGGGGGAGATCGCCAGCGCGTCCGGCGATGCGATCAGGCGGGTGGCGGCCAGCACGCGGTCGTAGTTGAGGAGCGGTTCGCCCATCCCCATGAGGACGATGTTGCCGAGTGCCGCCCCGCGGGCCTCGAGCGTCTTGCGGGCCAGCATCACCTGGTCGACGATCTCCCCGGCCTCGAGGTCGCGTGCGAAGCCCATGCGGCCCGTGGCGCAGAAGTCGCACCGCAGCTTGCACCCCACCTGCGTGGAGACGCACGCCGTGGACTTCCCCTCCCCGGCGGGGATCAGCACCATCTCCACCACCAGCCCGTCGGCCAGCGTCACGCCCAGCTTGGTGGTGCCGTCGCGGCTCTCTTGCGCGGCCGTCACCGCCGCCGCGCGGATCGCGTAGCGCGCCTCGAGCAGCGCGCGGGTCTCCCTCGAGAGGCTCGTCATCTCCTCGAAGCGCGTTGCGCCCTTCTGCCAGAGCCACTGCCACGCCTGTCGCGCGCGGAAAGCCTTCTCGCCGCTCGCCTCGAAGAACGCGGTGATCTCGGCCAGCGTCTTCGTCCTGATATCCTCCTTGTTTGTCATGCTCGTGATTTTTCCCGCGAAGATAATCGCCCGCCGCCAAAAATTGTCGTATCTTGCGCCGAAAAAAACGCCCATGTCGACGACTGTCTCTATTATTATCGCCACCGTGCTTGTCTCTATCGCCTGTTTTAACAACGAGAAGCTCTTTTACGGCCTCGCCTTCTCGGCCGCGCGGGCGGTGCGGCGCGGCGAGTGGTACCGGTTGATCACCCACGGGTTCGTGCACGCGGACTGGATGCATCTTTTCGTGAACATGTTCACTTTCTACTCGTTTGGCCTTTATATCGAGAAGATGTTCGACGAGTATCTCGGGTTCGGCGCGTGGGCCTTCCCGCTGCTCTACTTCGGCGGCATGGTGATCGCCTCGCTCCACGACGTGGTCAAGCGGCGCGACGACGCGTTTTATACCTCCGTCGGCGCGTCGGGGGCGGTGTCGGCGGTGCTCTTCGCGTCCATCTTCATGAACCCGTGGAGCAAGATTTACCTTTTCGCCGCGATCCCCATCCCCGGCATCCTCTTCGGCGGGCTTTACCTCTTTTATTGCCAGTACATGGCCCGGCGCGGCGGCGATAACATCAACCACAACGCCCACTTCTACGGCGCCGTGTACGGCCTCGTCTTCCCCGCGCTGCTCGAGCCGGGGCTGGTGCGCCACTTCCTCAACGCGCTGCTGCATCACGCGTGAAGCACGTTATCCCGGCGCGCCTGCCGGAGGACATAACGTTGAAGTCCCGGTTATTCTAAAAAAAATCGTACATTCGCCGTCGGTTTAAAATGTTAGCATAACTCAACAAACAAGAAAAATGAAGAAACCGATAGTTTACGCGTTGCTCGTCCTTTGCGCAGGCAGCGTTTTGTTTTTCGCGCGGTGCGCGGGGAAGGACAGCCCCTCGTGGGGCGACCGGATGGCGGCCTGGGCCGCGGGTGAATACATGCCGGCCGACCGGTACGTCTGGGACTGGTCGCAGGCCACGATGCTCCGCGCCCTGGCCGATCGCCACGAGTTGGGGATCGACCGGGAGAAGATGCTGGAGTACGTCCGCCGGGCGATGGAGGTCACCAAGAACAAGGCGAGGGGTATTCATCCCAACGCGGTGGCGTCGGGGTTCGGGATGGCCTTCCTGGCGCGGGTGACGGGCGAGGAGGAGTATGCCCGCGCGGCGTTCAGGATTTATGACGACTACCGGCAGATCGCCCGGGCGGCGAACGGCGGCGTGTCGCACCGCGATAACGTGGTGGAACTGTGGGACGACACGGTCTACATGATCAGCCTCTTCCTGCAGGAGATGTACCGGCTGACTGGCGACGAGCAGTACCTGAAGGAGCTGGCCCTCCAACTCGCGGCGCACGCCGAAAAGCTGGAAGATCCCGCCACCGGCCTGTGGTATCACGGCTGGGCCGCCTCCGCCGAGCCGTTCGACGACGGGTGCAGCATGCGCGGCTGGGCCGATAATCCCGAGCGCCGCGGCAGCCAGTTCTGGGGACGCGGCAACGGCTGGGTGGTCATGACGCTGGCCAACACGCTGCACCTGATGCCCCGCGCGATGGGCGAGCGGGCGGCGCTGGAAGCCATGTTCGTGAAGCTGGCCGGGACGCTGGCCGGGCTGCAGGACGCCGCGACGGGGCACTGGTACCAGTTGCCCATCTACCCGGGCGAGGCCGGCAACTTTATCGAGAGTTCCTGCACCGCCATGTTCGCGTACGGCATCACCGTGGGCATTGCCGACGGCATCCTACCAGCTAAAACCTTCCGGCCCGTGGTCGACAACGCCTTCCGGGGAATCGAGGAGAACAGCCTGAAAACGGTCAGCGACTCGCTGGTGACGCTCACGAACGTGTGCTCGGGCACCTGCGTTGGCGACAAGGCTTACTACTTCGGGCGAAAGGTCGTGGACAGCACGCCGTTCGCCCTCGGCGCCGCCATCATGTTCCACGACCGCTACCGGCGGCTCCCGTGACGGGCGCGGGGCGCGGCGTCGATAAAGAATAAATGATCAACGCGTTCGTCCTGCGGAACGGTGGTTTCGTTCCGCGGCCCGAAGGTCTCGTTCCGCAGCCCGAAGGTATTTCGGATGAAAACCCTTATCCTCTCGTGTTCCCTTAGTAGCCTCCCGGAATCCCTCTTTATCTTCCCTTATTTATCTTATTTTCAAACGAATGAAATAAGATAAATAAGGGCTGAAAGCCCGCCATAACCTAGCCCAACGCAACGCGCAGTCGTGGTCGGAAGATTTACAGGGATGACCATAAAAAGCCCCGAAGGGTAGGGTGTCCAAAAGTTGAATAAAAAAAGTCGAGATAAATTCTTATCTTTGCCGCATTAATCAATTATACGGCAAAGATTTATGAACACGTCAAGAGAGGAAAAGC
>JAISAV010000104.1 GCA_031266545.1 Odoribacteraceae bacterium
GGGAGGTCGCCCGTGCCGCTGCCCTTGAGGTAGACGGCGCGCGTGGCCTGCACGAAGTATTTCAGCGGGTTGAAGGCGGCGATGCCTCGCGCCCAGCCCGGCATGCTCTCGACGGGGGAAAATAACCCGCTCATTAACAGGAACAGCATCAGGAAAAAGAACATCACGAACATGGCCTGCTGCATGGTGGACGAGTGGTTGGAGACGATCAGCCCCATCCCCGCGACGCCCAGCACGAAGACGAGCGCGAAGAGGTAGATCGTCCCGAAACTGCCCGCCGGCAAGAGGCCGTAAAAGAGGTAGGCGAGCAAGAAAGCGTACGCGAGCACCACCGCGCCGAGCGTCCAGTAGGGGATGAGCTTGCCGGCGATGAAGGTGAACTTGCCGACGGGGGTGACGTTGATCTGCTCGATGGTGCCGCTCTCTTTCTCCCCGACGATGTTTAGCGCCGGGAGGAAGCCGCAGAGGAGCGTCATGAGCATCACCACCAGTGCCGGCACCATGAAGGACTTGTAGTCGCCACCCGGGTTAAAGCGGTTGAGGAGGCTCACCTCCAGCGCCGGCGGGTCGAGCGGCGCTTCACTCGCCCGGTCGTTCATGGCGCGCGCCTCGAGGAGTGACACGAGGTAGGCCGTGGCGAGTCCCCCGCGGGTACCGTTGACGCCGTTGGCGGCGATGAACACGCGCGCCGCGCCCTCCCGTTGTAAATCGCCGTCGAGGCGGGGCGGGATGTCGAGGATCACGTCGCTCGTGCCGGTGGCCATCTCGTCCAGCGCCGCCGCAAAGGAGGGCGGGAAGGATACCACGCGGAAGTCGCCCGTGGCCGCCACCGCCCGCGCGAGCCGCGACGAGTGGGGGGAAGCGTCGCGGTCGATGACGCCCAGGTTGATCTCGTCGATCGACGGGTCGGCCGCCCACGGGAGCAGCAACATCATGAGCGCGGGGAAGGCCACGAGCATCTTGGGCAGGAAGGGGTGCCGCGCGATCTGCTTGAATTCTTTTTCGAGGAGGAAGCGTAAGGTTTTCACGAGAGCCTGTTTTTGAAGTTTTTAATGCTCAGGGCGACGAGGAGCGCGCCCGTGCAGGTTAGCGCGAGCGCTTCCCGCGCGATGACGGTCACGGGCGCCCCCTCGATCATGAGTCGCTTCACGGCGCTGATGTACCACCGGGCGGGGATCAGGCACGAAAGCCCGCGCAGGAACGGCGGCATCCCCTCCACCGGGAAAATAAGCCCGGAGAGGAGCATCACGGGCATCATCAAGAGCATCCCCGACACGAGCATCGCCGCCACCTGGCTGCGCGTGACGGTCGAGACGAAAATGCCGATGGATAACGACACGATGATGAAGAGCAGGGAGATCGCGACGAGCCAGAAGAGGCTCCCCGCCACCGGCACGTCCAGCACGTGCACGGAGAGGAGGAGGATCGTGGCGAGATTCACGCAGGAGAGGAGGAGGTAAGGCATGATCTTGGCCGCGATGATCAGGAGGGGGCGCGCCGGGGAGACGAGCAGCACTTCCAGCGTGCCGGTCTCTTTTTCCCGCACGATGGAGATGGAGGTCATCATGGCGCAGATCAGCATCAGGATCAGCCCCATGACCCCCGGGACGAAGTTGTAGGCCGCTTTCATGGCGGGGTTGTGGAGCAGGCGCGTTTCTGCCGCGAGGGAGGTTGCCCCCGCCGGTGGCGCGAGTTCTCGCCCCGCGTCGGCGATGATCTGCCTCGCGTGGCCGGTGAAGAGCGCGGCGGTATTGGGATCCGTGGCGTCGACCACCAGTTGTACCCGCGCCGGGCCGTCGCGGAGGAGGCGTCGCTGGAAACGCGGCTCGAAGACGAGGGCCATGTCGATCTCCCCGCGCCGCAACGCCCGCTCGACCCCGGCGGGAGAGTGGAGCACGCGGGCGAGGTCGAAGTAGTCACTGGCCAGCAGGCGGTCCGCGACGCGACGCGTGGCGACGTCCGGGACGGGGTCTAATAGGCCGATTTTCACGTGTTTCACCTCCGTGGTGATGGCAAAGCCGAAGAGGATGACCTGGATGACCGGCATGACCAGCAGGATCATGATGGTCCGGCGGTCGCGGAAGATGTGATAAAACTCTTTCCGCGCGAAGGCGGCGAAGAGGCTTGGTGTTGAAAAAGGTCTCTTGTTCATGTTAGTTCCTGCGTGCTTTTCGTGCCAGTTGCCGGAAGACCTCGTCCATGCTTTCCGCCCGGAATCGCTCCTTCAAGCCCCGCGGGGCGTCGAGGGCCTCGATTCGCCCGTCGACCATGATGGAGACCCGGTCGCAGTACTCGGCCTCGTCCATGTAGTGGGTGGTGACGAAGACGGTGATGCCCCTGTCGGCCGCCCGGTAGATCAATTCCCAGAATTGCCTGCGGGTGAGGGGATCTACCCCTCCCGTCGGCTCGTCGAGGAAGACGACGGCCGGCTCGTGGAAGATGGCCACGGAGAAGGCCAGTTTTTGCTTCCACCCCTGCGGCAGCGATTTGACGAGGGTATCCCGCCATGCCTCGAAGTTCAGGCTCTCGAGCAACGCGTCGCTCTTGGCCCTGATCTCCCGGGAGCGCGTCCCGTAGATGCCGGCGTAGAGGCGGATGTTTTCGCGTACCGTCAGGTCTTCGTACAGGGAGAACTTTTGACTCATGTAGCCGATGTGGCGCTTGACCTGCTCGGGGTCGCGGGTCACGTCGAAACCGGCGACGACGGCCCTGCCGGAGGTGGGCTTGCTCAGGCCGCACAACACGCGTATGGCGGTGGTCTTGCCGGCGCCGTTGGCCCCGAGGAAGCCGAAGATCTCCCCGCGCTTGACCTCGAACGACAGGCGGTCGACCGCCGTGAAGGCGCCAAATTGCTTGGTCAGCAGCTCCGTGGCGATGGCGTTCATGCTTCTTGTTTTTGCTGGCCGACGATCTGTATAAAGCAGTCCTCGATGCCGGGTAGCGTCTCGCGAATCTCGACTTGCCGGTGACCTAACGCTTCCATCTCCTCGCGGAGGCGGGGCATGGAGGCCCCCGCGCGGGGGGTGACGTGGTGCCGGTCGCCGAAGGCGAAACAGCGCTCCACCGCGGGATTGGCCCGCAGGTCGAGCAGCAGCCTTGACATGTGCTCCCCGCGCGCGGCCCAGGTCGTCCTGCCGTGCCGCTCGACGATCTCCCGCGGGGTGGCCACGTCCAGGAATCGCCCCGATTGCATCAAGGCGACCCGGTCGCACAGGCGCGCCTCGTTCATGTAGGGGGTGGAGACAAGGATCGTGATCCCCTGCCGCTTGAGGTCGCGCAGCATTTCCCAGAGTTCTTCCCGGGAGACGGGGTCGACGCCGGTCGTCGGCTCGTCGAGGAAGAGCACGGAAGGCCGGTGTATCAAGGCGCAACTCAAGGCGAGCTTTTGCTTCATCCCGCCCGACAGGGCCGCCGCCCGGCGGTGGCGGAAAGGCTCGAGTTGACCGTAAATCCCCCGCACGAGCGCGTAATTTTCTTCCACCGTGACGCGGAAGAGGGTGGCAAACAGGCGCAGGTTTTCTTCCACCGTCAGGTCGGGGTAAAGGGAAAAGCGCCCCGGCATGTAACCGACGCGGGAGCGGATCTTCTTGTACTCCTTGACCACGTCCAGCCCTTCCACGGCGGCCCGCCCGCCGTCCGGCAACAGCAGGGTGACGAGGACGCGGAAGAGGGTGCTCTTGCCCGCACCGTCGGGGCCGATCAGCCCGAACACCTCGCCGCGCTCCACGTTGACGCTCACGCCCCCCAGCGCCTCGATGGCGCCGTAACGCTTGGCAAGCCCGTCGATCTCGATCGCCGCCGTCATTCTTCCCCGAATATGACCTCCCCGTACATGCCGATCCTTAACCAGCCGTCGTTGCGCGTGGCGATCTTGATGGCGTACACTTGATTGGCGCGCTCGTCGCGGGTCTGGACGCTCTTGGGGGTAAATTCCGCCTTGTCGGAGATCCAGACCACCCGGCCGGCGTACTCCTTGATCCCGTCATCGCCGTACTCGGAGAAAAGGCGCGCGCTTTGCCCCAGCTTCACGCGGGAGAGGCGCGCGGAGGAGACGTAAGCGCGCAGGAAGAGGCGCTCCATGTCCGCCACCTTGAAGAGCGGCTTCCCCGCGACGGCGATCTCGCCCGCCTCGGCGTACTTGACGAGCGCCGTGCCGGTGACGGGCGACGCGATCCGGCATTTTTGTAGCTGGTCGACGACTTGCGCGATTTGTATCTCGATCGCGGCGCTCTCCGCCGCGACGCTCTTGTTGTGCTCCTCGAGGGTGGCCTCCTGGGCCGCTTGTTGCCGTTCCAGCACGGCGATCTGCGCGTCGATGTCGTCCACCTGTTTCTGGTTGGCGGCGTTCATCTTGACCAGTTGCTCGAAGCGTTGCCGCTCGGTCTTGGCCGCGGCGACCTGTTGCCCGGTCGCGGCCACTTGCTTCACCACGTCGGCGCGTCGGCTGGTCACGGCCGCACGGCTGGCCTCCAGTTGCCTCTTTTTCAAGGAGAGCTGCATCGTGTCCACGATCCCCAGCGGGGCGCCCGCCTGCAGGAGTTGTCCCTCCTCCACGTTCAGGTGGAGTATCTTGCCGGTGGCCTCGGAGGAGACGAGGATTTCCGTGGCCTCGAACGTGCCGGTGGCGTCGTATCCCGCCTTCCCTCCCCCGCAAGAGAGGCTCGCCCCGGCGAGCAGCAGGCCGGTGATGGCCCGCGAAACGAATCTTGTTGTCATGATGTTATGTGTTTCGATTATTCTCCCAGGGTTTGTTTGAGCGCGTAAATGGCCGAGAGCCACTGTATTTCATGCAACGCCCGCGCCTGCCGCGCCTGATCCAAGCGGTTCACCTCGCGCATCCAGTCCAGCACGCTCGCGACGCCTCCCTGCACCCCCGCCCCGGCGCTTTCCGCAATTTTCTCCCGGAGGACGACGATTTCATCGTCCTGCTCGAGCAGGGCGTGCCATTTCTCGATCTCCGCCCGCGCCCGCGCCGTCTCGACGGAGAGGTTGACGAGGAACGTTTCCCGGCGGCTCTCCACCATCTCTTGCCGGAGGGCTACCTGTCGGCGCTCGCCCCGGAGGGTGTACAGGTTTCCAAGGTCCCACGAGAGGCGTATCCCGCCAAGGTAATAGGCCGTGAACGACGGTTTGAGCATGTTTAGCCCCGGGTTCCCGTATCCTCCCTGCGCGAACAGGCCGACCCGGGGCCTATTTTTCGCGTGTAGCAACCCTAATTGCGTCGTGGCATGATCCCGTTGCGCCTGAAATAGCAAAAGTTCCGGGCGATTCGCCCCGGCCGGGGAGATCCCGCCGACGCGCGCCGACGGCTTGATCAACTCGCCGATCTCCTCGCCGACCAGTATCCCCAGCATCGCCCGCGCCGCGTCGCGCGTCGCGAGCGTTTCCGCCTCCCGCTGCGCCGCTTGCACCTGCTCCACCCGCACGGCGTCCAGGTCGGGGGCGCGCGCGATGCCTCGCGCCACGTAGGCCGAGACCCGCTCGTGGGTGCGTTGCAGCTCTTCCCGGAGCAGGGTATGTTGCCGCGATTGCTCCTCGGCCAGCAGGATCCCGAAAAAGAGCTGGTTAACCCGCTCCCGGAGGGCGTGCAGGTCGACGTCCGCCTGCCGTTGTCGCGTCGCGGAACTTGCTTCTGTCATTTTTTTTACCGCGGAGATATGGCCCCCGTCCCAGAGCACCTGATTCACCTCGGCCACGGCCTGGTATTGATCCCTGCTCAACTCGTCGATGTTCACGCCCGGCAAACTCACCGGTAGGCGGGTCACGTCGGACTGGTAAGTCGCCCGCGCCGCGAGGGAAAGCCGCGGGAGGTAACCCTTGTTCGCGTCGCGCAGGTCGATCGCTCGCTCTTGCTCGATCAGGTCGCGTTGCCTGTCCAGCGGGTAGTTCGCCCGCGCCCGCGCCTGACACTCTTCCAGCGAGAGTTGCGCGTGCCCCCGCGTGCCCGGCAGGAGCAGCAGTGTAATAATAAGGAGAAAAACACGTCTCATGGGGTCATTATTTATGGTTTTCTGTCAACTGGGATAATACCTGCCGGACGATCTGTTGCTTCCGGCGCTGCAGGAACTGGTCGCGATCCTCCTCCCTCGTCTCCGTCAACAGCATGGCGATCGGCAGCGAGAGGATGGTGAAGACGTTCATCGAGACGATGTTCAACATCAACTCCTGCGCCGACTCCGGGACGCTCGCGCCGCGCCGACGCTCCGCGTCCAGTATCTCCTGCAGTTCCTCGATCACCTTCTTGAAGACGGGCAGCAGCACCTCCCGGCACGTCTCCTGACGGTCGGGGTTGCCCACGATCTCCCATAGGACGAAGAGCGGCAAGCGGGGATTGGCCGCGAGAAAATCGAGGTGGGCGCTCACGCCCTGTTGTATCTTTTCCAGAAACGGTATCTCTTGCGACAGGATCGTGACGAACGAGTCGGCCAACAGTTGGATTTTCTTCTGGAATACCTGCTTGAACAGGTTTTCTTTGGTGCGGTAATAATAATGTAGCATCGCGTGCGTCACTCCCGCCCGCCGCGCGATGTCAGTCGTTTTTGCCGCGACGAAACCCTTCTCCATAAATTCCACCTCCGCCGCCAGCATGATGCTTTGTTCTGTTGTTGTATCCATATTAATCTATTTGTTTAACATGCTTGTTAATCACGCGGCAAATGTATCAATTATCTCAACACCTCCCTCGTGACTCCGGCTAAATTTTATTTATTTAACATCAATACAGCATGCATGAACGAACGCCTTCCCGGGATAGAGGTTCGATGATTCCCGCAATAGAGCCTCTATGCTTCCCGAGATAGAGCTTCGATGCTTACCGGGACAGAGGCTCTATACTTCCCCTGTGAGAGTTGCGAGAAGGAAAAGAAATATTTATCGAGAAAAATAACCTGTCAAACGTCGATTATTGGACAAATGCACTACTTTTGCGGGAAATGAAACGTTCGTTTGGCTCGGTATGACACAAGGTGATTTCGACAAAAAACAATTTGAAGAACTGTTCGAGGCGCGTTTTGACGACCTCATGGCCTTCGCGTACAGCTACGTCCGGGACGAAGAAGTGGCCCGGGACGTCGTGCATGACGCCTTCTTCACCCTGTGGGAGAACCGGGAGATCGTCGACATATCTCGCTCCCCCAAGTCTTACCTCTACAAGATGACGCGAAACGGCGCTCTCAATTACCTGCGACACCGGAAAGTGATCGCCAGCAACGAGAACCAACTGGCCTACAACATGGAACAAGCAACGAGGGAAATGACAAACTACGAGAACACCCTCGCCCGCCTCTCCGAGCACGTGCAGTCACTCCCCGGGCAACAACGCCGCGTGCTGGAAAGCTGCTTCGTGGACGGGAAAGGCTACAAGGAAATCGCCAGCGAACTGGAAATCTCCGTCAACACGGTGAAAACGCACCTCCAACGCGCCATGAAATACTTGCGAGAATTGATGCAAGACGAAATCTTTTTACTCTTCTTCTTAAAAAAAGTCACTTCCTCGCGTCACCCATTTTAATACCCTCCGTGTATTAGGTGCAAAAAAATAATAATGCACGAGGAAGAAGACACGTTAACATTTGCCAACCGGCTCTTGAGCCGCGGCCCCGCGGGCGACGACGAGGAGACGGGCGCGTGGTTATCCGACGAATCCAACGTCAAGCTGGTCGACCGCTCGGCACTGCTGAACCACGCGGTAGACCCGCGACAATTCCCGGGATTAAAAGAGGTAGAACTGGCGAGACTGCGCGAGCGGATCGGTCGCCGCCGCCGCCGGTTGACGCGCTGGCTCTCTGCCGCCGCGTCCGTGCTGGTGATCTCGTCCGTTTACCTCGTCCTGTCGCGGGAGGAGTCGGGCGACGGGGCGCTCGTCGAACGCGTCGAGATCGAACCGGGAAGCTATCGGGCGGAGCTGGTGCTGAACGACGGGAACGTGATCCCCCTCGCCCGCGAGAACCGGGAAATCCGCGCGAGCGAATCCGTGCGTATCCGGAACGACTCCCTCGAGGGCCTGACGTACAGCGACGCGGGAAAATCGGAAAGCGCCCCCGTCTACAACACCTTGAAAGTACCGGCCGGTGGCTTTTTCCCCGTGGAACTCTCCGACGGGACGAGGGTATGGTTGAACGCCTCCTCCGAGTTACGCTACCCCGTGGTGTTCGGCGAGGGAGAACGAGTCGTGAGCCTGAGCGGCGAGGGATACTTCGACGTGAAGGCGGACGCGAGCCGTCCCTTCACCGTGCAACTGGACCGGTCGCGCGTGACCGTGCTCGGCACCTCCTTTAACATCAGCGCTTACGAGGACGAGGGGAAAATACACGCTACCCTCGTGCAAGGCTCCGTGCTCCTCGTCTCGGAGACAACGGGGCGGCAACTCCTCCTGAAGCCCGGCACGCAAGGGACGCTGGACGTGGCTTCCGGCGCGCTCTCCGCGCGGGGCGTCGACACGGAGGTCTACACGGCGTGGAAGGACGGGATATTCTACTTCAAGGAGATGACGCTGGAGGAAATCACGCGGGCGCTCTCCCGCTGGTACCGGCTGGAGGTGCTCTACGACGACCCGCGCCTGAAGCACGAGAAATATAACGGGAAGATGCCCATGTACTCGGGCATCGAGGACGTGTTGCGCAAGATCGAGATGACGGGGAGCGTCCGCCTCAAGATACAGGGACGAACGCTCGTCGTCTCCGGGCGATAAGATAAAAAACGGGATCTATAGAATCCCGTTCCCGCCGATCCCCGGGCCTGCCAGCGAGGGGAGAGGCTATTGTTAAATTTAGAAATACAAATGTATGAAAAAAATGGGAATTGCTGCCATCCCGAAGGCAGTGTATGAAAAAAAATGGTTAAAGCATATGAAAATCATGGCATTTCTATTGTTAGCCAGCGCGCTTCACGTGTCAGCTAACAGCTACTCGCAGGCGAAAGTCTCCCTATCCGTGAAAAATTCCACGGT
>JAISAV010000145.1 GCA_031266545.1 Odoribacteraceae bacterium
GACGAGACGAGCGGCCGCATGATCAAGTTCCTCGACGCCGCCTCCGGGCTGGACAACAAGATCACGCGCGGGAACCTCGTCCACATCAACGGCGTCGGCATGAAGATCGCGAGCGACGAGGAACACGCCGCCGTCTGCGGGCTGTGGTTCGTCCGCTCCGGCACGACGACGCGCACCCGCGCCACCGCCGTGGCCACCAACGAGCCGCGCACGGTCGTCGCCCTCGTCCCGGCCGGCCTCACCACCTCCTACGAGTACTACATCGAGATCGTCACGCAGAGCAGGGTCAAGAGCAGCGGGATGCTTAAGGAGCCGCGCACGATACGCTCCGACCACGCCTTCGGCGTCCTCTGACGCGGAAAGGTACCCGATCCTAACGCGGAGAGCTACCCGATCATAGCGCGGAAAGGTACCCGATCCTAACGCGGACAGGTACCCGATCATAGCGCGGAAAGGTATCCGATCATAACGCGGGGCGGCATCCCGCCCGGACGTGAAAAAGGGGTCGCCCTCGCGGGCGGCCCCTCTCTCGTGTCATCCCGCCGGGGGCGGGCCGTCAGCGGCGCTCCCGTTCCCAGACGAGGGTAATCTTGAACTCGTATGTCCCGAGGTCGCCCTCGTCGTCGCTCAAGTCCGACGACTGGATGTAGAAGGTGACCTGCCGCGGGGCGATGTCAAAACTGATGGTTCTCGTGTAAGACCTGTTCTGGTAGGGGAAGCTCTCCACGTAAGGCAACGTCTTCAGCACCTCGTAGGTGCCGCCGCCCGGGTCGACCTCGTTGACGTAGACGCCGCCCAGCACCGTCCCCTCCTCGTAGATATCCCGTCCCAGCCCCGCGTAATCGAAGATATACTCGTAACGCTTGTAATCGTTATTCCACTGCCAGTCCCGCTGCTTCACCGTGAAGTGTTCCGTCTGGATCTCGGTACCGTTCTCGAAGGTACACCCCGCCGCGAGCGCCGCGAACGAGGCGAGCAGCAGGCAATCTCGTAATTTCATCCATCTATTTCTCATGTCGTGTTATTTAGTTCCCGGCAAAGCTACGCGTTTTCCCGGTAAAAAACAATTTAGTGGTTAGTGATTAGTGGTTAACGGTTAGTGTTGGAGGGCTGGTTTTCCCCTTATTCTCTCGTGTCCCCTTAGTAGCCTACCGTTATCCCTCTTTCTTCCCCTTATTTATCTTATTCTTAAGCGGGTGAAATAAGATAAATAAGGGGGGAAGGGAAAACGGCGGGGGCTACTAAGGGGGCACGAGAAAATAAGGTTTTTCAGCCGGGTTATCATGAATTACCGGCCATCCGGCCATTGTCGTTAGCCACTAACCGTTAACCATTAACCACTAACCATTAACCACTACCAGATCGCCGCCCGTTGCCCCTCCGGCAGGTAGAGCGGGTCGGCGGGCGTGACGCCGAACGCCTCGTACCACGCGGCGACGTGCGGCAACGTCCCGTTCACACGCCAGCGCCCCAGCGAGTGGACGTCGGAACGCGTCAGCACGCGCGCCTGCTCGTCCCGGATGTTCGCCGCCCACAGCGCCGAGTAGGCCAGGAAGAAGCGTTGCCCCGGCGTGAAGCCCCCCGCGTCGGCCAGCGGGCGGGCGGCGGCGGCGCGTTGCAGGGCGGTGTACGCCACCTGCACGCCGCCGAGGTCGGCGATATTCTCGCCGAGGGTCAACTCCCCGTTCGCGTTCAGCCCGGGCAGCACCTCGATCGCGTTGAAGTGATCGACCAGCACGCGCGCCCGCGCCACGAAATTCTCCGCGTCGCCCGGCGTCCACCAGTCCTCGAGGTTACCCTCCTTGTCGAACTGCCGTCCCTGGTCGTCGAACCCGTGCGTCATCTCGTGGCCGATCACCACGCCGATCGCCCCGTAATTAAAGGCGTCGTCCGCCGTCATGTCGAAGAAGGGGTACTGCAAGATCCCGGCCGGGAAGCAGATCTCGTTCGTCGTCGGGTTATAGTAGGCGTTCACCGTCTGCGGCGTCATGAGCCACTCCTCGCGGTCGACCGGCTTGCCGGCCTTCTCGATCATGCGCTCGTGCGCGAACTCCGTGGCCCGCGTGATGTTGGCCCAGTAGGAGTCGCGCTTGATCTCCAGCCTGGAATAATCCCGCCACTTGTCGGGGTAGCCCACCTTCACGCGGATCGCCGCCAGCTTTTCCAGCGCCCGTTCCTTCGTCCCGTCGCTCATCCAGTCGAGTGCCCGTATCCTCTCGCCGAGGGCCTCCTGCAGGTTGGCGACCAGCGCGACCATCCGTTCCTTGGCGGCGGCCGGGAAATGCTTCTCGACGTAGAGCTTGCCCACCAGCTCGCCCACCAGCCCGTTGACCGTCGACACGGAGCGCTTCCACCGCGGCTGCATCTCCCGCGTGCCGGAGAGCGTCCTCCCGTAGAAGTCGAAATTCTGCTCCGCGAGGTCGTCCCCGAGGTAGCCGGCGGCGGCGTCAATGACCTTCCAGCGCAGGTAATCCTTCTGCGCTTCCAGCCCCACCTCCTCGAACAGCCGGGCGGCCGCGCGCGGCGCCTCGGGCTGCGCCACGTTCAGCTCCTCGAGGCCGGGCAGCCCGAGCGCGGCGAAGTAGGCCGCCCAGTCCACGCCCGGCGCCTGCCGTTGCAGCTCCGCGACGGTCATCTTGTTGTAGTTGGCCCGCGGGTCGCGCAGCTCCACGGCGCTCCGCGAGGCGACGGCCAGCCGCGTCTCCACGTCCAGCACGGCGGCGGCGGCCCGCGCGGATTCCTCCTCGCTGAAGCCCGTCAGCTCGAACATCCGCGCGACGTGCGCGCGGTAAGCCTCGCGGATCTCGCGCGTTTTCTCGTCCTCGTCGAGGTAGTACTCCCGCTCGCCGAGGCCCGTGCCGTCCTGGTACGTGTTCACGATGTTGACGTCGCTGTTCCTCGCGTCCGCCGCCACGTAGGCGCCGAAGTACGGGCTGAAACCCTCGCGCCGCATCCGGGCCACGAGCGCGGGGATCTCCCCCTTCTCCTTGAGCGCCGCCACCCGCTCGAGCGCCGGGCGGATCGGCTCGACGCCCGCCGCGTTGAGGCTCGCGCTGTCCATCGCGACGGCGTAGAGGTCGCCGATCTTCCGCGCGTCGGATCCCTCGGGCGAGGGGCGCGTCGCGAGTTCCTCGATCAACCCCCGCACCTGCGCGCGGTTATTCTCCGCCAACTGGTCGAACGCGCCGAACCGCGCGAACTCCCCCGGCAGCGGGTGACCGTCCATCCAGCCGCCGCAGGCGAACCGGTAAAAATCCGTGCCCGGCCGGGCCGTCTCGTCGAGGTTCGCCGGGTTGATGCCAATCGTCAGGTTGGCTCCTTTCTCGTTACATCCTACCATCATCATGGCCATTACAATACATGAAAAGTGAATTTTTGTTCTCATCAAACTCTTTTTAAGTTGTTTTTTATCCCCCCTCGCGGGGAAATCCTCCCGGCAAGAGGATCGCGAAGATACGAGAATTTAACGAGAAATAGCAAACATGGTTCTCGCTCGGCGTAGGCTGGAGCCTACGCCGGGCAAAATCCTTAACTTGATGACATTGGGCTGGAAGCTTCGCCGGGCGGAAACTATTTCTGCTTAATCCGCGGGGCGCCCCGTCGTTCACGCCTCGTCGCTGCGGCCGAAGCGGTGCTCGAGGGGCGTGTGGCCGGTGCATTTCTTGAAGAGCACGGAGAAGTAACCGGTCGAGCCGTAGCCGAGCTGGAAGGAGATCTCCTTGATGGAGAGGGAGGTGGTAAGGAGGAGTTCCTTGGCCTTGCTGAGTTTCAGTTCCTGGAAGTACTTACCGGGGGAGTGGCCGGTGTAGTTCTTGAACTCCTTGCGGAACCACGAGTAGCTCAGGTTCAGCTCGCGGGCGATGCTCTCCGGGTTGATATCCTTGAAGATGTTTTCCTGCATGATGACCTTCGCCTGGATGATCTTCTGCACGATCTGTCCTACCTCGGCGGGGTTGTTCTTGGAGATGTAGCAGACCATCCCGATAAGGTACATGACGATACCGGAGAGGTACTGCTGGGTGGCGCGCTTGTCGGCGCGGGCGAGCTGGATGGCCTGCTGGTAATGCTTGACGAGATCGTCGTTGAAGCCGACCTCGATGACGGTGCTTTCCTTGGGCAGGATACCCTTGTCGAAGAGGTTGTCGATGTTTTTCCCCTTAAAGCCGATGTAGTACTCGTTCCAGCCGGTGGCGGGGTCGGGGTAGTACGTGTGCCACTCGCCGGGGACGAGCAGGATGAGGTTGCCCTTGCCGATCTTCTGCCGCCGGACGCGGGGGGAGGAGAAATAGCCCTGCCCGCTGGAAATATAGAGGAACTGGTATTCCCGCAGGACGCGTCCCTGCGCGACGTTGAAGTGGTAGCCGGAGGGGTGCCCTTGCACGGGATAGGGCGTGTTGGCCTTGATGGATTGCAGGCCGACGGAGGTCACGACGCTCCCGAACTCGTGGTCTTGCTCGCTCGGGATGAGGTAAGTAAAATCGGTTATCAGGTCGTTGTATTTCATAAGCGGTAGTTTTAGTACACGTTTTCGTGCACGAAGATAATAAAATTACTTGACTTGAATCTTATCATACTGGTCATCGGCCTTGATTTCGCGGTAAGGCGGGGCGCCGCACATCTCGACGAGCGCGCGCAGGACGGGACCCTCGCCCATCGGGATGTTCGTCTGGCGGGGCCGCGTGTAGTAGTGGACGAGGGAAGGCATGATGCCCGTGCCGACGCAGATGTTGGTGACGTCCCCCGTGCCGGTCACCTGGGTCATCATCCCCCTGAGACCCTGCTCGGCGACGTGGATGAAATCGGGGTGCAACCATCCCCGCTTGACGCCGCGGGCCATGCCGAAGACGAACATGGCGGTGCCGGTGATCTCCTCGTAGGAGTCGGTCTTGTCGAGCACCTGGTGCCAAAGCCCGTGCTGTCCCTGGTAACGGGCCACGCCGGAGGCCTGCGCGCGGAAGCACTCGAGGACGCGCGGGCGGAGGGCGTGATCCGCCGGCATCAGGGAGAGGAGGTCGGCGGTGGCCATGAAAACCCACCCGTTGGCGCGCGACCAGTGGGCGACGCCCGGTTCCCCGGTGTCGGTATGGTAACAGTGGTGGTAGAGCTGCTTCTCCGGCGACCAGAGGTAACGCGTGTAGTTGATGATCTGCGTGGCGGCGTCGGTGAAGTAGCGCTCGTCGCCGGTGAACTTGCCCATCCGGGCGAGGAAGGAGACGGCCATGAAGGCGTCGTCGGCCCAGATGGTCTGCTCGTGCGGCCAGAGGCGGGCGATGGTGCCGTCGGGGAGGCGCGGCTCGGCGCGCGTGACGTGGGTGTCGGTCTCGCGGATGTAGGCGAGGAAATTGTCGTTGGGGTGGCGCTGCTGCAACTCGACGAGGCTGGCGGCCATCGGGCCGTTATCGTCGAGGCGTTTCCCGCGGAAGATCATGTGCCAGCTCAGGGCGGGGACGGCGCGCCAGCCGCCTTTCTCCTTGGCGCGGCGGAACTGCTCGCGGAAGAAGTCGAGGTTGCCCTCGTTGAAGACGAAGTTCATGTTCTTGAGCACGAACTCCTCGAAGCGCTTGTCGCCGGTCTCGTCGGCCAGTTCCATCATCGCGATGGCGAGGACGCCGTTCGTGTAGTGCCAGTCGTTGTACTGGCTCTCCACGCGGAGCGGGACGCCGGGATCGACGCCCCGCGTGGAGGCGAGGGTCTCCTTCGTCTCCCGGTTGATGAAGCGGTAAGAGGTGTTGGCGAGCACCCGCTCCGCGATTTGCAGGGCCACGGCGCGGGGATCGCGTCGCGACTGGGCGATGGTGGCGGTGTTGGCGAGTAGCGTGACGGCGGCGAGTAGGGTGATGGTTTTCATGGTGGTTCCGGTGTTCAGGTTGATGGTATCGGGTTATTCTCCTTCCGGGGGAAGGTTAAACGCGGGGACGAGGTCGTCGAGCTGTCCCGCGGTCATGCCGTCCGGCTCGAAGCCGGCGAGGCGCGCGTTGAGGTAGATCTGCGCGGACTTGGAGAGCGTGTCGATCATGTCGAAAGTCTCGATGACCTCCTCCCCGACGGCGAGACAGCCGTGCTTCTCCCACATGACGACGTCGTGACCGGCCAGCGCCCGGATCGTGGCGTCGGCCAGCGCGAGCGAGCCGGGAATCTCGTAGGGGACGATGCCCACGCCCCGCGGGACGATGATGCGCGTCTCCGGGATCATCGACCAGAGGAGTCGCCCGAGGACGCGGGGCCGGAGGAAGCGCTCGTGGTGCGTGAGCGCGATGAGGTCGGTGGGGTGGGTGTGGCAGACGACCCGCGTGTTTTCCCCCCGGACGGCGCGCATGTAGTCGTGCATGGCGAGGTGGGAGGGCAACTCGGAGGTGGGGGCGACGACCCCGTCGGCGATGATGTCGTACGCGTCGGCCGCGGCGTGCAGGCGCAGGATGGCGCCGTGCTCCATCGGTCGCCGCGCGACGTCGCGCATGCGCCGGCCGGTGCCCGTGACGTAGAACGCGTGCCCCGCCAGCGCCGGGAAGCGGCGTGGCAGGGGTACGGTCGCGAGGGGCGCGCGGTCGTCGTCGCCCGGCGCCAGGCATTCGGTCACGTTGACGGAGATGTTACCCCCGTTGCGTTCGGCCCAGCCCCTCGCCCAGAGGTAACCGGCGACTTCCGCGATGTCCGCCACCTTGGCGGATAACTTGTCGTTGTTTTTTAAGATGGACATGGTGTTTTTGTTTATAGTTGATTAGACGAGTTCGGGGAATAGCAGCGAGAAGACGAGCAGCAGCAGCCCCAGCGCGAGCACGAGGACGGTCGCGCGACTGACCCCCTTCCACTCCTTGAGGAGGACGCCCCAGAGGTTGCTGAAAAGCACGTTCAGCGACATGAGGATGCACCACGAGAAGGCCAGCAGCACCGGCGACCCGCCGAGGAAGCTCTTGCCCGCTTCCAGGCCGAAGAACTGCGAGTACCACAGGAGGCCGGCCAGCGCGCAGAAGAGCAGGTTGTTGATCCAGACGCCGGCCGGGACGCGGGTGTAGTCGCGGAACGTGCGGTGCCTCGCGTTCTGGAAGAGGCAGTACGCGGCGTTCGTGACGAACCCGCCGAGCGTGACGAGGAAGACGACCGGCAGCCCGGCGTAGAGGGCCTGTACCCCCTTGTCGATGGCCAGCGCCTTGATCCCTACCCCGGCGTCCAGCCCCAGCGCGAAGCAGGCGCTCATGACCCCGGCGAGGAGGGCGACGAGGAGGCCCCGCGTGAGGGCGAAATCCTTCACGGCGGCCTCGCGTTGCTCTTTCGTCATGTTCCTCGCGCGGAGGCTGCCGGCGTAACCGATGACGGAGATGCCCGCGAGGGTGATGCACACGCCCAGCAGCAGCACGAGGCCGCTGCCGCTGAACAGGTCCTTCCCCTGCAAGAGGGCGGGGAAGAGGGTGCCGAAGGCGGCGCACGTGCCGAGGGCGATGGATTGCCCGAGGGCGATGCCGAGGTAGCGCATGCTCAGGCCGAAGGTGAGGCCCCCGACGCCCCAGAGGGCGCCGAAGCAAACCGCCTTCCACGCCCCGCCCGCGCCCCAGAGGGCCATCAGGCCGCCGTCAGCGGGGCTGCCCAGCAAGGCGCCGAGCAGCGGGAAGACCAACCACGCGAAGATTCCCTGCGCGAGCCAGAAACTCTCCCAGCTCCACTCCTTGACCTTCTTGATGGGGACGTAGGAGCTGCTCTGCCCGAGGCTCCCGACGGCGATGATGAGTAGTCCGATAAAGATTTCCATGACTGCTCGATATTATGAACGCTTGGAGGTCACCTCGCGCTCGTAACGCTGGATGTCGACGATAAATTCCTCGCCGACGGGGACGTCGTTCCTCGCGCAGAACATGTCCCAGGCGGCGTTCCACGGGAGCGACTTCGCCTCCTCGAGCAGGGCGAGGCGCTCGAAGAAGCGGCCGTTGGCCTCGTGCTCGCGCAGGAGGTCGAGCGGCTCCAGTAACGCCTGCAGGAAGCACTTCTGCGTGGCGCGCGAGCCGATGACGTAGGCGCCCACCCGGTTGATGCTGGCGTCAAAGTAGTCCAGCCCAACGTGCACGCGGTCGAGGGCGTCGGCGCGGATGATCTCCTTGGCGAGGTCGAGGGTATCGTCGTTCATGATCGTCACGTGGTCGGAGTCCCAGCGGATGGGGCGGCTGACGTGGAGCATGATCTCGGGAGTGAACAGCAAGAGCGACGACACCTTGTCGGCGACGCTCTCCGTGAGGTGGAAGTGGCCCGTGTCCAGCGTGACGATCTTGCCGTGGCTGGCGCCGTAGCCGAGGTAGAAGTCGTAGGAACCGACGGTGTAGCTCTCCAGCCCGATGCCGAAGAGCTTGGCCTCGATGCAATCCTTCATGTGGCGGTAGGGGGTGGCGAAGATCTCGTCGAGGGACTCCTTCAGGAGCTGGCGATAGCGCAGGCGGTTGACGGTGATGTCCTTCGAGCCGTCGTGCACCCAGAGGTTCATGATGCAGGGGTCGCCCTGCGCCTTGCCCATCTCCTCGGAGATGAGGCGGCAGCGCTTGGTGTGCTCGATCCAGAAGTCGCGGATGGCCTTGTCGGGGTTCGCGAGGGAGAGGTCGCCGCTCTTGGGGTGGGAGAAGGAGGTGGAGTTGAAGTCCAGCTTGAGGCCGTTCTCCCTGGCCCACGCGATCCAGCCCGCGAAATGCCGCGGCTCCACCTGGTCGCGGTCGACGAACTCGCCGCCGAAGTCGCCGTAAATCTCGTGGAGGCTCAGGCGATGCGTCCCGGGGATAAGGGACTTGGCCTTGAGGATGTCGGCGCGCAGCTCTTGCAGGTCGCGCGCCTTCCCCGGGTAGTTGCCCGTGGCCTGGATGCCGCCGGAGAGGGTCCCGTCCGCGCGCTCGAATCCCGTCACGTCATCTGCCTGCCAGCAGTGCAGGGAGAGGGAGACGCGTTGTAACTTGGTTAACGCCGCTTCGACGTTCACGCCCACCGCGGCGTAGCGCTCCACGGCGATGTCATAAGCTCTTTGTACTAATTCTTGTTTCATGTGTTCGTTTTTTTTAATTATGATTATTCTTTATAGTTCTTCAAAAACAGGGCGTGGGCGGCCTCCCAATCCTCTCCCGCTCCCGGGAGGAAGGTGGTCGGCTCCACGGAGTCGCGAATCAGGGCGCGGGCGGCGGCGAAGTCCGGGACGAAACCGGCGGCCGTGGCCTGCAGGATGATGTTGCCGAGGGCCGTGGCCTCCGACGGGCCAGCCACGACCGGCACGCCGAGGGCGTTGGCGGTGAAGGCGTTCAGGAGGGCGTTCTTCGACCCGCCCCCGACGACGTGCAGGACGTCGAGCGGCGTGCCGGAGAAGGCGCGCAACTGGTCGAACACCTGCTTGTAGCGCGCCGCGAGGCTCTCGAGGATGCAGCGGGTCACCTCGCCGGGAGTGAGCGGTTCCGGTTGCCCGGTCTCGAGGCAGTAGTCGCGGATGGCCGCGAGCATCGAGGGCGGGTTGGCGAAACGGGCCGCGTCCGGGTTGATCAGGCAGCGGAAGGGGGGCGCCGCGAGGGCGGCGTCGACGAGGGCGGCGTGGGCGTGTTCCGGCGCGTTGCCCCACTCCTCGCGGCAACGCTCGAGTAGCCACATGCCGCAGATGTTTTTCAGGAAGCGGGTCTTGCCGTTCGCTCCCCCCTCGTTCGTGAAGTTGAGGCGATAGCTCTCGTCCGTGAGGATGGGGCGCGGGGCCTCGATGCCCATGAGCGACCAGGTGCCCGAGCTGAGGTAAGCCACCCGCTCGCTCGCGGCGGGGATGGCCATCACGGCGGAGGCCGTGTCGTGCCCCGCGACGGCCACCACCGGCACCGCTCCCAGTCCCGTGGCCCGTCGCGCGGCGGGGGAGAGCGTGCCGACGGGAGTCCCCGGCATGACCATCCGCCCGAAATGCCCCGCCGTCAGCCCGGCGGCGGCCAGCAGGCCGTCGTCGAATTGCCTCGTGACGGGGTTCAGGAGTTGCGAGGTGGAGGCGATGGTGTACTCCGTGACCATCTCCCCCGTCAGCAGGTACGAGAGCGCGTCCGGCATGAAGAGCACCTTCCGCGCCGCCGCCAGCGCGGGGTCGCCCGCCTGCTTCATCGCGTAGAGCTGGAAGAGGGTGTTGAAATTCATGATCTGTATCCCCGTCAGGGCGTAGAGGCGCTCGCGACTCATCTCGCGGAAGAAGCGTTCAGGGACGCCCTCCGTGCGCGGGTCGCGGTAGGAGTAGGGCAAGCCCAGCAGTTCCCCGTCCTCGCCGACGAACGCGACGTCGACGCCCCACGTGTCCACGCCGATGGACTCGAGGCGGATGCCGCGCGCGGCCGCCTCCTTCAAGCCTTTCAGGACGCTCGCGTGGAGCGCGTGGATGTCCCAGTAGAAATGCCCGTCTTTCTCCACCATGATGTTGGGGAAACGGGTTAGCTCTTCCAGCGCCAGGCGGCCCCCGGAGAGCGCGCCGACGATCGTCCGCCCGCTGGTCGCGCCCAGGTCGACGGCGAGGAAATATCGTTTATCTTCCATACCGCGGGTTGACGTTGTTACAATGTTCGATCTTTAACTCCTTGCCGTTCTCGGCCGCGATGGAGACGTTGTCGAACGTCCAGTCGTTGGCGCGGCGGATGCTACCGGCGTTCTTCCCGCTAAAGGAGCAGTTCTTGAAGGAGAAACCGTCGAGCGTTCCCCTGCCTTCCAGCCCCGAGGCGGCGATGCAGGTGGAGGCTCCCGTGGCGGTCACGTTCTCGAAGTGGATGTTCCGGAACTTGGGGGTGCCTCGCTCGATGTCCACCGGGGCCAGCATCCTCTTCCAGTGGTCGGGGATCGTGTTGGGATCATACCCCGCGGGGAGGATGGAGGTGCTGTAGGCCGGGTTCCAGTTCAGGTCGACAATAAAGGGATCCCTCACGCCCACCATCTCGACGTTGCACAGCCAGATGTTCTCGATCGTGCCGCCGCGCTGGACGGTGGACTTGAAGCGGAGGCCGTACTTGGTGCCGATCCCCTTCAGGTTGTAGGCCACGATGTCGCGGATGCCGCCGGAGGTCTCGCTGCCGCAGGTGAAGAGGCCGTCGCCGTGCCCGGCGATGCAGTCCCTGATGATGACCCGCTCGCACGGGCGATTCACGCGCAGGCCGTCGCTATCCCTCCCGGCCTTCAGGCAGAAATTGTCGTCGTTGCAGTTGATGTTGCTGTTCTGCACGAGGATGTCGCTCGAGGAGTCGATGTCCACGCCGTCCGTGCTCGGTCCCCGGCCCTCGATGTTGTTGCTGATGATCACGCCGTCGACGGTGACGTGGCGCGAGTAGAGGATGTGCAGCGACCAGAAGCCGGGCTGGTAGATGACGATGTCCTTGACGGTGACGTCCTCCGAGTCGGCGATCAGGATGCCGCGCGGGCGCTCGGCGTCATAGTCCACGATCCAGCGCAGGCCCTTCGGGTCGTATTCCTTGCGCATGTTCCGGTACATGTCCCAGAAGACTTTTCCCTTCCCGTGCACGACCCCGTCGCCGGTGATGGCCGCATCCCGCACGCCGAGGATGTTCAGCAAGGCGGCCGGCCACCGCATCTCGATGCCGGCCACGCGGGTGTCGATCTTCCGGTAAGCCTCGATCTCTTGCCGTCCCACGAGCGTGGTGCCCTTCGGGACGTTGAAATTCACGCCGCTCTTGATGAACAGCGATCCCGTGAGGTAGATGCCGGGCGCGAAGGTGACGATGCCGCCGCCGTTCGCCGCGCAACTGTCGATGGCCGCCTGTATGGCGCTCGTGCAGTCGAAGAGGGCGTCGCCGACCGCCCCGTACGCGGGGGCGAAGTAGACCTTCTCGCCCGACGGGAAGCTCTTAGCACCCGCGTCTTTCATCCACGGGAAGTCGGGGATCTCTCCCGCGGCCCACCCGGGGACGCTGAACGTCATGACGATTAAAAGCGCGTAGCCCACGACTTTCAGCCCGCGGCTAAATTCCTTTTGGCCACGGCCAAAATCTCGTGGATGGATTGTACATGATTTGGTATTCATCTTTCTAAAATCAACAAGTTCAAAGGTAATGTTTTTTCTTTATTCACGTGTTCACTTGGTGCTATTATCCGCGATCTCGCCTGCCCGGAAGCTATCTCCCAGGTCGACCTCCTCCAGCGTCCCGGAGAGCGTCGCCTTGGGGGCGTCTCCCGTCACGGTGGCGTGGAATCCGGTGATCTTCACGTCCCGGCAATCGTGCAGGATCAAGGCAGGCCCCTCGGCGGCGTGGACGGTCACGTCCTTCATCCGGACGTGCACGGATTGCTTGAGTTCGGCCCCGAGGCGGGCCGTGATGACGGCGTCCTCGATCTCCACGCGGTCGATCTTCTGCTCCGGCAGGCCGTTAAAGAACATGGCACGGCGGGCGTTGCTGCATCGCAGGCCCTTGATAAAGATGTTCCGGAAGGCGGGCGTCGTCTCGTCCGCGGGGGGGACGAGGCGTTCTCCTGCCTGCCGGTCGCCGGATTCCAGCGCCTCCACCGCCGACTGTCCCCCGTAGAAGAGGTCGAAGAGGATAGGCTCCGTCGGGATGTCCATCATGCTGATGTTCTCCGCGTAGATGTTCTCCACGACGCCCCCGCGGCCGCGGCGACTCTTGAAGCGCAGGCCCACGTCCGTGCCGAGGAACTTGCAGTTGCTCACCCGGATGTTCCGCACGCCGCCGGACATTTCGCTCCCCACGACGAAGCCGCCGTGCCCCTGGTAGACGGTGCAATTGTCCACGAGCACGTTCTCGCAGGGCGCCCCGCGGCGGCGGCCCTCCTCGTCCTTGCCCGACTTGATGCAGATCCCGTCGTCGCCCACGTCAAACGAGCTGTTGACGATGATCGCGTTCCGGCACGACTCGAGGTCTACCCCGTCGCCGTTCTGCGCGTAGGCGGGGTTACGGACGGTGACGCCGTCGATGATCACGTTCTCGCACAGCAGCGGGTGGAGGCACCACGCGGGCGAGTTCTGGAAAATCACCCCCTGCAGGTAGACGTTCTTACAGCGGACGAAGTTCACCATCACCGGGCGCAGGAAGTCCTTGATCTCCGCCCACTCTTCCTCGGTGGTCAGGTGCCGCGGGACGTTCATGTCGCTCGCCTGTTCTCCTTTTAAATAGGAGTCGGAGGGGTACCAGTAATCCGCTCGTTTGAAGACGCCGCCACGCGTCATGCGTCGCCACAGGCTTTCCGTGACCTTTTGCCGCTTCAGCGGTCGCCACGCGTGGCCGTTCCCGTCGATGGCCCCCTCGCCCGTGATGGCCACGTCTTCGAGGTCGTGACCGGAGATCGGGGATTGGCAGCGGCGGGTATCTAACCCCTCGAATATCGTGGAGACGAGCGGGTAGAGATCCTTGTCCGGGCTGAAGAGGATGACGGCCCCCTTCTCGAGGTGTAGGTTGACGCGAGGGCGGAAGACGATCGGCCCCGTCAGCCAAATCCCGGCCGGGACGACCAGTCGCCCGCCGCCCGCCGCCACCAGCGCCTCCATCGCTTGCTCGAAGGCCCCCGTGTTTAGCGTCACCCCGTCGCCCACGCCCCCGTGGCGCGTCAGCGTCACCTCGCGATCCGGGAACTGCGGCGCGGCAAACGCCGGCATGTCAAAGGGCGCGGCCGCCCGCAGGCTGGCGTACGCGTCGCCCGCTTTCTCGTCTCCTTGTCGGCAGGAGCTACTCCCTGTCAAGACAAGCGCTAAAATCAATAGTTCTTTCATCATGCGTTTTATCGGGTTGTTATTGTTCTATTTTCTTTAACGGAATCAGCCGCACCTTGCCGGTCAGGCCCATCGGGAGCGTCGCCCAGTGGCCGTACGTCGTCTTCTTGTACGCTAAATCCACGATATTGATCTCCTTGAAAATCCGCCACGCAACGCCGCGGCGGTCGTAATCGGCCACGCGGTTGGCGGGTAGCCCGGTGACCTCCACCTCTAACAGGTTCTCGCCCGCGTGCAGGTAGCTCCCCACGTCGAGCGTCATCGGCACGGCCCATGCGCGACCGACCTCCTGCCCGTTGATGCGTACCCGTGCGCTCTCGTGCACGTCGCCCAGCGCCAGTCGCCAGCCGTCGGCGGCTTCCTCCGGGAGCGTGAAGCGGGTCGCGTACAAGGCCGTCCCGCTGTTTACCCGCGCGGCGGGGTGGTCGATCTCCGTCCACGAACGTACCCGTCCGACGCGGAACGTGCCGGGGATCGGCGGGTCGCTCTCGACGAAGCGAATTGTCCAGTCACCGTCGATCGTCACGCCCGATCCTTGCTCCTCGTAGTAAGTCCACGCCCGCACCGGCGGCATCTCGCGGGTGTACGTTTGCAAGATCAGCGAGGCGCCCGACTTGAGTTGCAGGTAGAGGTAAGTTTTCCCTCCCTCCTCGCGCACTTTGGCCGCCCCGGCCTTGCCGGTCATCGGGTCGTAAATCACCGCACCCGCGGCGTGCACGCCCAGTGGCACCCAGCCGTCGATCTCGCCCGCCTGTAGCGACGAGATAAAATAATGGTGGCCCGTCTCGTTCGCACGGCGGATCAGTTGCACGCCGTGGCGGCTCTTCAACTCCTCGGCGGGGACGCCGCACGCCGCCAGCGTCCGGGCGTAATCCTTGCCGGTGATGATGGAGCCTTTACCGAGGGGCGCCACGCGCGTCTCGTCGAAAGAAGGTACGGCGGGCAGCGTCGCGAGGAGTCGCTTCAACTCCTTCCGGCGCTCTTCAAGACGGGCAAGGCCGGGCACGTCCTGCGGATATTGTTCGATGAAGACCACCCGCGCCCCCCGCCGCACGAGATCGATCACACGCTCAAGCACCGGCAGCGGCATCAGCGAGACGCCCGGCACCACCAGCGCCTTGTATGTCGTCCCGCCGCTCGTCTTGATCAGGCCCCCTTCTACCGTGGAGGAGAGGAGGTATTGATCGGAGATGTAATCCACGTCGTGACCGCTCTCGCCGATCCGGCGCACCGCCTCGATAAACCGGGGGGCGCGACGGGCCATGTCGTGGATGCTAAACGGCAGCATCCGGCCCCCTTGCTCGTGCCAGAGGTCGTAGACGGGGAGGTAGACGAGGAAGTCATTATCCGGGCGCCCCGCTTGCAGGAACGATTGGCAGCGCTCGATGTAGCGGAATAGCCCCGGCGCATCCCGCCAGATGGTGTTGGTCGGTGACAGGTTGACGCTGGCGTAAAACATCCACCCCGGCCATGCGGCGTCCCGCGGGGAGTAAGGCGTCCCGTGAAAGAAGACGTGGTTCACGCCGGCGACGAACATCAGGTCGAGGTCGGGCTTGCACTGCGCCAGCGAGGTGCGGAAATGCTCCGTCAGCCACGTGAAGGTCTCCGACGATGTCAGCGGCTTGCCGGTCACGTGAGCGGCCGACGAGGCGTATTTTAGCATCGAGAGGTCCGAGTCGTTCTTTTTAAATAAGGAGTCCCGGCGCAATTCTTGCACGTGGAAGTCCGAAATGCCGAAGGACTCGCACTCCGGGATGTCGACCGCAGCGTAGAGGTCGATCAGATTCCCCGGCGAGCCGTGGGCCTGATTACGGGTGAGGCTCCCGTGCCCGTGCGCCCACGCCGTCCACTGCCGCGTGAAGTTCTCCAACAGCAGCTCGGCCATCGTCTCCCGGTAATCCGCCACCACGCGCGCCCGCGTCTCCTTACGGCCACCGCCGAGGAACTCCGGCAGGAACTCTTCCAGCTTGTATCCCCGTCGGGCGTGGAACTGTTCCAGCATGTCCGGCGTCCAGTCCGCACCGTAGACCTCGTAAGAGTCGTTGAAGAAAGCGTGAGGGTAAGGTGCGCCGGAGGCGGTAAACGCCCGGTCAAAGCGATCGAAGTAATTTCGCACGGCCTGCGCTGAGAGGTGATCCATAACGTACCCCTCCCCGCCGGGTGCCGCCCGCTTGACCATTTGGAGCGTCTTGCCGGTCAAGAGGGCGATCACTTGCCACTTGCCACGCGGGGCCACCCACTCGAGCCGCCCCCCGGCATCGCACCGGGAAGTCAGGTCGAGGCACTCCCCGTCCACCGAGAAGGCCATGACGCGGGAGAGACGCGCTACTTGTTGCTGGTTCTTTTCCGTCGCGGTGATGGGTTCTTCCAGTCGTTCACCCTCCTTCAACTCGTATTGCCGGAAGAGCACGCGCGTCGCCGCGTCCTCGATCGTCACCTCCGGCCCGCCGTAGGGCCATCCCGTGCCCGTGTTCATCTCTACCTCCATGCCCACGCGATGGCTCTCGTGCGAGGTGTGTTGCAGCGCGTTCATCCACGCGGGCGAGAGGAAGGGGATGTCGCGGGCCTCGTTCCCCTGCACCCCGTAGATGGGCGTGATCTCGACGCCGCCGAGGCCCGCACGGGCGTATTCCTCGAGGTTGTACGTCAAGTTCGCCGTGTCCACGGCGCTACCCAACCACCACCACCGCGTCCACGGCCGGGCTTCTACCCGTGCGTCGGGCCAGCGGGGGGCCGGGGATTCGTCGGCCATTCCCGCCGTGAAATCGAACCACAGGGTCATGACTATGCCCTCGT
>JAISAV010000152.1 GCA_031266545.1 Odoribacteraceae bacterium
AGGGGGGCGTTGTTCTCGTTGACCAGCTTGTAGTACTCGTTTATCCCCCAGAGGTCCCGCGCGATCAACGCTTTCAGGTAGCGTTTTAACTCCGGGATCACGGGCGCGAGCGCCCGCTCGTCCCTCGTCACCCCCTGTTCCTCGCCCTTCGCCACGATCTCCCGGATCATCTCGTCCGTTACCTCGTACTCCTCCCGGAAGTGCCGGAAGTCGGGGTAACGCTCCTGCAAGGAGGCCCGGTGCCGGTCCACGTGGGAGAACTCGTAGTCCAGCAGCACGCCCGCCGCCACCAGCAGGTTGAGGTAGTGGTATTTTATCGTGGTGTCTATCGGCACGAAGAGGTCGGGCACGATGCCCCCGCCGCCGCGCACGAGGCGGCGCGTCTCTTTCGTGAAGTAGCGCGTGGTGTCGACGACGCGGATGCTATCCGGGGAGAACATCTCGCCGTTGTGGTAGCGGGCATAGAGTTCCGCCCGGTAGTCGTCCCCCTTCCGGTAGGGTTTTTGGATGCTTCGCCCGGACGGCGTGTAGTAGTGGGCGATGGTCAGGCGGATCATCGAGCCGTCTTGCAGCGGTAGCGGGCGTTGCACCAGCCCCTTGCCGAAGGAACGGCGCCCGACGATCAGGCCGCGGTCCCAGTCCTGCACGGCCCCGGCGAGTATCTCGCTGGCCGAGGCGGAGGACTCGTCTTGCAGGATGACCACCCGCCCGTGCTGGAACAGGCCGTTGGGCGTGGAGTAGTAGGACTCGCTCGCGGCCGCGTCCTTGCCCGACGTGTAGACGATCAGGCGGCGGGCGTCCAGCAGGTGCTCGGCCAGCTCGATGGCCGCGCCCATGTACCCGCCGGGGTTGTCTTGCAGGTCGATGATCAGGTCTTCCAGCCCCTCGGCCTGCAGTTTTTTCACCGCCTCCTCGAACTCCTTGGCGGTGGTGGCGGCGAAGCGGGCTACCCGGAGGTAGCCGGTCTTGGGCGTCAACATGTACGAGGCGTCCACGCTATGGATGGGGATCCTTCCCCGCTTGATGTTGAAGTCGACCCGCTGACGGGCGCGCGATACCCCCACCTTCACGAGGGAGTTTTCCTCGCCCTTCAAGCGCTTCTTCACGCCCGTGGTGGTGAGGCCGATCCCCGCGACGTTCTCGCCGTCGATGGTCACGATGCGGTCGCCCGCCCGCAGGCCCACCCGCTCGGAAGGGCCGCCCGGCACGACGTCCGCCACCATCAGGGTGTCGTTCGATATGTTAAACTGTATGCCTATCCCGAAGAATCCTCCTTCCAGCGGTTCGTTTGCCTCCCGCACCTCTTCCCGCGAGAGGTAGACGGAGTGCGGGTCAAGCTCCTCCAGCAGCCGGACGATCGCCACCTCCGTCAGGCGGGCCACGTCCACGGAGTCCACGTAGAAACGGTTAACCATCCGCAATAACTGGTTGTACTTGATCGTCTGTTGCTCGATGCCCGGTTGCGCCATCGCGCCGCTTCCCGCGAGGCAAATGGTCGATAGCATGATAATTCGTCGCACGCTTTTCATGTTCACGCGTTTTTAATGTTACAGGCAGCAAAAGTAGCGATCTAAACGGGATTTCACGCGTCCCGCCGCTAATTTTATTTTTCGCGGCCGCGGCCGGGAACGTTTTGGCCACGGCTAAAAGCGATCCCGGGGCGGCCCCGGGATTAACGACACCGCTACGCGACTACAAGTTCCGTGATTCGTCATTTACTCCGGTTGTACGACGGAGAAGTATTGATCGAGCGTGTTGCCGGCGGCGTCCACGAGGTGCAGGACGTGCGGGCCGGGGGGGACGTTGACCTCCATCTGGTGGTGGTGGCGGGTGGCGCCGAGGTAGCGGCTGTCGACGTGCCAGTAGACGGTGGTGGCGGGACGGCGGTGGGCCATCTCGAAGATCGCCCCGCGGGTCGTGCCGTCCAGGTCTCGCGGGAGGAAGACTTGCAGGCCGCGCTGGGGGTAGATCACCTCCATCGTTTCTTCGTCGTCTTTCAGGCAGCCGGGGCGGTAGGGGGGCATTTTCTTGTAGGCGGCGTGCGAGCGGGCGTAGTACCACTCCCGCGCCGGGGAGAGGACGAACCAGGGCTTGATCTTGATCCGGTGCACCGGCTCGCAGGCCGAGTTGACGCGGAATTTCTCGCTCTCGTCCAGGTGGATCAGGCGGTGGTAGGGGCATAAAGGCGTGTTCTCGCCCGCCCGGCAGGCCCACGCGGTGTCGACCTCCGGGCAGATGTCCGAGGCGCGATGCCCGCTCTGCCGGCAGACGGCGAGGCGCGTCATCTCTTCTTGCGGCGCGTGGAGCGCGGCGCGGGCGCGAACGAGCGCGGCCACCTCGAAGAGGATGGGCGCGGCGGCGCGCACGCCGATCAGTCCCGGGCGCCCCTCCCCGTCGGCGTTGCCCACCCAGACGCCGATCACGTACTCGGCGTTGACGCCGACGGCCCACGCGTCGCGGAAACCGAAGCTCGTGCCCGTCTTCCAGTAGAGGTTCGCGGAGGAGGCGAAGCGCTTCCATCCCGACTCGAGATCGGGTCGCTCGACCTCCTCCAACGCTTTCAAGGTCAGCCACGCGGCGGGGGCGTCCACGGGGAGGCCGCCGGGGGCGACCATCGCGGTGTCAGGCCGCTCGTCGCCCCACAGGCGCAGGCGGCGGAACTCGTCGGGGGCTTGCAGCCCGTCGTGCTCCCGGTAGTGCCGCGCGAGGGAGACCAGCCCGGCGTACAGGTTCGAGACGTCCCACAGGGTGCACTCCGCCCCGCCGAGTATGAGGCTCAGGCCGTAGTGCCCGGCGTTCTTGTCGAGGGTGGTGACGCCCATCCGGCGCAGGTTGTCGAGGAAGCGCTCGACGTCGTACTCCTGCAGCAGCCGCACGAAAGGCACGTTGAGGGAGGAGGAGAGCGCCTTGTCGGCGGGCACGACCCCCTGAAATTCCTTGCTGAAGTTGGCCGGGAGGTAGGCGCCGAAGCGGGAGGGGATGTCCGAGAGGAGGGTGCGCGGGAGGATCTGCCCGGATTGCTGCGCGAGGGCGTAGAGGGCCGGTTTGAGGATGCTGCCGGAGCTTCGCCGCACCGCGATCATGTCCACCTGGTGGCCGCCGTCCTCGCGCGACTTGGGGGAGTTGGCCACGTAGGCGCGCACCTCTCCGGTGGGGACGTGCGCCACGAGGACGGCGGCGTTGTGGATGTAGTTGTGGCGCAAGGCGTCGACGTGCCGCTTGACGATGGCGTTGACCTGTTCTTGCAGGCGGGCGTCGATGTAGGTGGGGGTGACCCTCCCGGGACGTTGCAGGTAGGCCTTCGCGAGCACGTGGGGGACGATGCACGCCGGTTGTTGGAGCTGCTCGGGCAGGGGTTCGGCCACGGCGAGGTACAGGTCCCCGGCGTCGAGGTATCCCTCGTCGTGCAAGGCGCGCAGGAGGCGATCGCGCTTCGCTTTCAGCAGGGCGACGTTTTTGCCGGGGAAGATCAGGGCCGGGGCGTTGGGCAGGACGGCGAGGAGGGCGGCCTCGGCCCAGCTCAGGGAGGCGGGGTCGCGGTTGAAGTACTTGACGGCGGCCGCCTGAAGCCCGACGATGTTCCCGCCGAAGGGGGCGTGATTGGCGTACAGGTGCAAGATCTCGAGCTTGGAGTGACCTTGTTCCAGACGGATGGCCATCAGCATTTCCAGCAGTTTTTCGGGAAGGGTACGCGGGGGGTTGGCGCGGGAGAGGCGGATCACCTGCATGGTGAGGGTGCTGCCCCCGCTGACGACCTTGCCGCGCTTCACGTTCAGCCACGCGGCCCGCAGGAGGGCCAGCGGGTCGACCCCCGCGTGGGAGAGGAAGCGCTTGTCTTCAAAGCAGAGGAGGGCCGCGATGTACTTGCTCGAGAGGGGGGCCTGCCCCGGGACGCGGTATTGCCCGTCGGCGGCCACCGTCATGCCCAGCAGGCGACCGTCGCGGCCGGTGACGACCGTCGAGTAAGGGGTGGAGAACAGGGGCGAGGGCAACAGGCGCCACCAGACGATCAACAGCGCGAGGAACGCGCCGCAAGCGAGCGCCTTCCAGCGGTACCTGATCCAAAAAAGCCTCATGCTCGCCCGTCGTTAAAGATCCAGCGTGTAGTGATCCAGCGGGAAACCGCGCAGGAATTCCCGCGCGGGCATCCGTTTTTTCCCGGGGAGTTGCAGTTCCGTCACGTGGATCAAGCCGCCGCGCACGTACACGGAGAGGCGCTCCCGCTCGCCCTCGACGATGCCCGCGGGGTAGTGGTGATCAAGCGGCTCCCACGCGGCCGAGAAGATTTTCAGCGAGATTTTCTCCCCGTCGCGGCGGTGGCGCAGTTCCGTCCACGCCGTCGGGAAGGGGGAGAGGCCGCGGAGGTGGTTGTAGATGGCCTGTCCCTCGCGGCGCCAGTCGATTTTCATCTCTTCCTTGAAGATCTTCGGGGCCAGTTTCGGCGCCCTCCCTTGGAGCAACGTCGACTGGTCGACGAGGGGGTAATCGCCCGCCGCCATCGCCCGCACGGTCTCGAGGAGCAAGGCGGCGCCGCGTTCCGCCAGCAGGTCGTGTAACTCCCCGGCGGTGGTGCTCGGGCCGATCTCCACGCGTTCGCGGAAGATCAAGTTGCCGGCGTCCATCTCTTGCTTGAGCAGGAAGGTGGTCACGCCCGTGCTGGTCTCGCCGTTCATCACCGCCCGGTGGATGGGGGCCGCCCCCCGGTAGTCGGGCAGGAGCGAGGCGTGCAGGTTGACGGTGCCGAGGGGGGGCATGGCCCAGACTTCCGGGGGCAGCATCTTGAAGGCCACGACGATTTGCAGGTCGGCGCGCCACGCGCGCAGTTGCGCCAGGAATGACTCGTCGCGGAAGCGTTCCGGCTGTAACAGCGGGATCCCGCGCGAGGCGGCGAATTGTTTCACGGCGGATTCCTGCAGGCGTTGGCCGCGGCCGGCCGGCTTGTCCGGGTTGGTGACGACGCCCACGACGTCAAACCCCTCGTCGAGCAAGCGACGCAAGGGGGGGACGGCAAAGTCCGGCGTCCCGAGGTAGACGATGCGCGGGTTAGCCATTTTTCTTCCTCCTCGTGAAGAGGCGCGTGATCGCCTTGATGAAGTTGAGGTATGACTCGGCGTTTAACACGGCGGAGTCGGTCATGGACATGTAGGTCAGGATCGCGCCCAGCGGCACGAGTACCAGCGAGGAGATCCACATGCCCACCGCCGGGTCGATCACCTCCCGCGCGGAACGCTCGCCCATCATCGAGATGACGTAGTAGAAGATAAAGAGCAGCACCGAGACGACGACCGGCATCCCCAGCCCCCCCTTGCGAATGATCCCGCCCAGCGGGGCGCCGATGAAGAAGAAGATGAAACAGGCGAAGGAGAGGGTGAACTTCCGGTGCCGCTCGATGTCGTAGTAACGCATGGTCTTCTCTCGAAATTGAAGGGTGATCGTGCCGCTGATCTCCGCCTGGCGGGCGTCCCGCGCGAGGCGAGCCGCGTTTTCGGCCACCGTTTTCCGCTCGCCGACGTCCAGCGTGGCGTAGAGGCTGTCGAGCGACAAGGCCCGCCCGCCGGTCTGTAGCATGAGGAAACTGTCCTGCACTTGCCCGGAGGGCTTGTTTTTCACGTAATTATATGCCAGCAGGTTGTTCGCGTTGCCCCTCCGCTCCCGGTGCAATATCCTCCGCAGGGAGTCCGCGCCTTTCGTCAGTTGCCCGATGTTCAACATCCTGAAACTATTCTTGTACATGCCCTCGTCCGAGCGCTGGAAGTCGTTCCCCTCCATCGGGATGATGAAGTATTGCTTCTCGAATTGCACGACGCGGAAGGGATAGGAGCGGGAACGCGGGTCTTTCAGCCCCTCGTCCGTGTAGGTGCGGCCGTTAAAGAGCTGCACCTCCATGTACTCGCCCCGGGGGCCCATCTCCATGAGGCCGGAGTCGGCGACGGTCACCTCGTAGTCATTGTCCTGCACCTCCGAGTGGGCGTACACCTGCAGGCCGTACATCATGCCGGTCTCGTTGTTCTTGCGGTTGATCAGGATGCTGTACCCGTCTATGTCGTTGATGAAGATGCCCGGCTTCAGGGAGACTTCCGGCCTGTGCTGCTCGATGTCGTGAAACAGCGTGCGCGTCTTCAGGTTGGCGTAAGGGAGGATGTTATTGGAGAAGTAGAAGGCCAGCACCGTGAGCAGGACGATCATGTAAATCAGCGGTTTCATGATCCGGTAGAGGGAGATGCCCGCCGATTTCAAGGCGGTCAACTCGTAGTTCTCGCCGAGGTTGCCGAAAGTCATGATCGAGGCCAGCAGCACGGCCAGCGGGAGGCCCAGCGGCACCAGCGTCAGCGCGGCGTAGAAAAGCAGTTGCGCGATGATCGACCATTCCAAGCCCTTGCCCACGAGGTCGTCTATATGCAGCCACAAGAATTGCATGATCAACACGAACATGCTGATGAAAAAGGTGGCCACGAAAGGGCCGGTGAAGCTTTTCATCATGTACCAGTGAAGTTTCTTCATCTCGTTACTCCTCGTTATTTAGAATTTCCCGCCGCGTGGGCAGGCGCAAAGGTAAGCATTTTACGCGCCAATCGTGCGGTGGAGCATCTCTATTTGTTTATTCCACAAGTCGACGGCGTCTTCTTCCTCCTCCTCGTCCACGAAATCCGTGATAATCAAGGCCACCTCGGACGTCAGGGGTTCCACGTGCAGGGAGAACTCGAAATACTCGTCGTCGTCGTCGACCTCTTCCCACTTGAACCTCGCGGAAATGTTCTTTTTCAACTCGACCAACTCGGCGCGCGACTCCGTACCGTCCCACACGAAAGTAAAGGTGTTCCCCTTGTGCCTCACGTCATCGGAAAACCATTCGGATAGCCCCATGGCCGTGCCCAGGCGGGAAAATAACACGTTCACCGATGAAGAAAAAATGTACTCCAATTC
>JAISAV010000159.1 GCA_031266545.1 Odoribacteraceae bacterium
CCCAAGGACGAGACGCCGCCGGTGGTGGTGGCGGAGCGTCCCGTGTCGTTTTCCACGCGTTTCAACCAGAAACGGCTGAATATTTACTTTGACGAGTTCGTGCAGTTGAAGGATATCACCACGAAGTTTATCATGTCGCCGCCGGCGAAGAAGGCGCCGCGGGTGAGCCTGCGGGGGAAGTACGTCATGGTGGAGTTCCAGGACACGTTGCGGCCGGAGAGCACCTACTCGCTGGACTTCGGCGACGCGATCGTGGATAACAACGAGGGGAACCCGCTGGGCTTCTACCGCTACGTCTTCTCGACGGGGGACGTGATCGACACGCTGGAACTCGGCGGGCAGGTGATTGACGCGCAGACGCGCCTGCCGCTGCTGGGGGTGACCGTGATGCTGCACGCCAACCTCGCGGACTCGGCAGCGCTCGCGGAGTTGCCCTCCTACATCGCCCGGACGGACAGCGCGGGGAGGTTTCGCGTGACCAACGTCCGGGAGGCGCCCTACCGCGTGATGGTGGTGGAGGACATGAACCGCGACAACCTCTTCATGCCGGAGGAGGAGCGGGTCGGCTTCCTCGACAGCCTGGTGACGCCGGTGACGTGGCGCGAGACGAGGATGGACACGATCCGCCCCGACACGACGCGGCTGCTCGTGAAGCGCTCGCGGCAGGGGGCGTTCTCCGTGGACACGCTGTCGAGGGACACGGTGGTGGAGCGGGAGTACGTCATGTTCGGCCCGAGCAACCTGCTGCTCGCGCTGTTCGCGGAGGAGAAGACGCAGCTCTACCTGACGGGCGAGGAGCGCCGGGAGCGGGAACGGCTGGAGTTTACCTTTAGCATCCCGCGGGATAACCTGCTGGAAGCCGCGCTGCTGGGCACGGGCGAGGGACGGGGCGACTACCCGGCGGACTGGTACCTCGCGGAGCGCTCCGCGGGGCACGACACCCTCTCGCTGTGGATCCGGGACTCGCTGGTCTGCAAGGCCGACTCGCTGGAGGTGGCGCTGACCTACCTGCGCTCCGACTCGGCGCGGCGGATAGAGACGTACCGCGACACCACGTGGTTCGTCTTCACGGAGAAGAAGAAGGAGGCGTCCCGGCGGAGGCGCGGGGAGGAGGAGGAGCCACCACCGCCCGAGATCGCGTTCCTGGAGGTGAACGCGCCCGGCACCTCGCTCGACCCGCACCGGCCCGTGGTGCTGGACTTTAACAAGCCCATCATCACCGCCGGGCTGGATAACCTGCGCCTCGAGGAGAAGGTGGACACCACGTGGCAGCCCGCGCGCTACCGCTGGCGGCAGGATAGCCTGAAGATCCGCCGCTTTTACGTGGAGCACGCGTGGAAGCCGGGCGTCGAGTACCGGCTGACGGCCGACTCGATGGCCATTTACAGCATGCACGGGCTGCATACCCGGCCGCTGGACGTGAAGTTTACCGCGAGGGCGCTGGACACGTACGGCAAGGTGGTCGTGAACGCCACGGGGGTGACCTGCCCGGTGATCTTCCAGCTCTGCCAGGGGGAGAAGGAGGTGAAGGTGATCGAGGAACGCTGGACGGACAAGGAGGGGCGCGTCACCTTCGACTACCTGAAGGAGGGCACGTACAGCCTGCGGGTGATCATCGACGCGAACGGGAACAAGAGGTGGGACACGGGCAATTTCCTGCGACGCGTGCAGCCGGAGGAGATCAAGTACCTGCCGGGCGAGTTCAAGGTGAGGCCGAATTTCGACATCGAGCAGGACGTGGAGGTGAACAAGGAGTACACCCGCGAGGATCCCGCCAAGAAGAAGAAGGAAGAAACCGGTAATAAAACGAACAGATGAAACGGGTGACGCGGATAGCGCTCGCGTGCTGCCTGCTCCTCGCGGGGCGGGGCGAGAGCGCCACCGGCCAGGAGACGAGGCCGGTGGAGAAATTGGTCTTTACCGCCCAGTATAACTGGGCCTTTCTCTGGATAGAGGCGGGGCTGGTGGAGTTCACGCTCGCGCCCTCCGACAAGTACCCCCGCGCGCAGCGGCTGTTCGTCGTGGGGCGCTCGACGAAGGACTGGATCTTCAGGGTGCGGGACACGCTGGTCTCCTATCACGACAGCCTGACGTTCCTCCCCTACGAGTTCTCGCGGAAGGCCCACGAGGGGAGCTATCACAAGATTTTCGACTACAAGTGGGATTACGCCCGCCGGCAAATCTACTCGCGGCAGGAAAAGATCGGGAGGTACGTCCGGCGGGACACGATCGCGCTGCTGCCCACCACGTACGACATGCTTTCCGTGGCGTGGATGACGCGGGGTCTCGACTTCTCCCGCTACCGGAAGGATGACCTGATCCCGATACGCGTGCTGCTGGACGACAAGATTTACGAGCTGTACGTCCGCTACCTCGGCACCGAGCGGCTCAAGGCGGGGAAGGGGAAACGGCAGTGCCACGTCTTCTCGCCGCTGCTGGTGGAAGGCGAGGTGTTCAAGGGGGGCGAGGGGATGAAGGTGTGGGTGAGCGACGACGAGGCACGCCTGCCCATGATGATGGAGGCGAAGCTCCTCGTGGGTTCCCTGAAGGTGATCTTCGACGAGTCGAGGAGTGAATACTGACGCAGCATGAACTGGCTGGTTGTCCTCCCGGCGCTGGCGCTGCTGGCGCCCGCCCGGCCCGGGATCGAGCGCTTTGACGCCTACCGCGCCCGCCTCGAGGGGCGCGGCGCGGGGATCGTCGCGCATCACGCGTCGCGGGCGGGGGAGGAGCACGCCGTGGATTTCTTGTCGCGCCGCGGGACGCGCCTCCTCCGCGTCTTCGCGCCGGAGCACGGCTTCCGGGGCGAGGCGGAGGCCGGCGAGCCGGTGGGGGATTACCGGGACGCCCGGAGCGGCCTGCCCGTGATCTCCCTGTACGGGAAGAAGAAAGGCCCCTCGGCGGCCGACCTCGAGGGGATCGAGGTGATGATCTTTGACGTGCAGGACGTGGGCGTCCGCTTTTACACCTACCTCTCCACGCTGCACCACGTGATGGAGGCGTGCGCCGCGAACGGGGTGCCGCTGCTCGTGATGGATCGTCCCAACGCGCACGCGGCGTACGTCGACGGGCCGGTGTCGCGGGAGGGCTTCCGCTCGTTCGTCGGGATGCACCCGGTGCCCGTCGTCTACGGGATGACCATCGGCGAGTACGCCCGGATGATTAACGGCGAGGGGTGGCTGCCCGGCGGCGCGCGGTGCGATCTCACCGTGATCCCGTGCGAGAACTGGCGGCGCGGCGATCCCGTCCCCTGGCGCGTGGCGCCGTCGCCGAACTTGCCCGACCCGGTGTCGGTGATGCTTTACCCTTCTCTCTGCTTTTTCGAGGGCACCGTCGTCAACGAGGGGCGGGGCACGCTGACCCCGTTTCAGGTGTTCGGGCATCCCGATCTCGCGGGGATGCCCTATCGCTACGTCCCCCGCCCCATCGCCGGGATGAGCCGCTCGCCCAAGTGCGCGGGGCAAACGTGCCGCGGCATGGATCTCCGGGATCAATATCTCCCCGTCCGGGAGGGCAAGCGACTGAACCTCTCGTGGCTGCTCGCGGCCTGGCGCGCTTATCGCGGGGAGGCGCCCTTCTTCCTCCCTTTCTTCGACCTGCTGGCCGGTAACGACGCCCTGCGCCGGGAGATCATCGCCGGGAAAACGGAGGAGGAGATACGCGCCTCGTGGCAGCAGGAGCTGGCCGATTTCTCGCGCGTCCGGCAGCGATACTTGTTGCCGGAATACGATTGAGGTCACACTTTTTTAATACGGGCGCGGACGGCGACGATATTCAACAGGCAAATCAACAGGAAAAGGGAAAGCCCGCAGAGCAAGGCGGGCCAAACGCCGCCGGGGGAAAATTCGGGCCAGATCTTGGTCAGGAAAGGGATGTAAAAGGCGCGCGCGACGAGCGTCCCGGCGAGGGAGAGCGCGGCCACGATGATGTTTACCCCCACGACAAGCGCCTGGTAGGGGGCGGCGATCTCCCGCGAGCGGTAACCCAGTAGCGATAGGTTTCTCAATTTCTCGCTGTTCTTCTGGATGATCAGGTAGATGGAGATCGTGAGGAGGTACAGCGCGAGCGCGCAAATCAGCAGGCCGATGCCCACGACGAATGTCGTCAGCAGGTTCAGGAACCATACCACGCTCCCGTCGTTCAACTTGTCGTTCTCCGCCTCGTAGCCTCGCTCCTGGAAGTAGCGCGCGATCTCCTTGTTCGCGGGATTGCCGGTCTCGATGATCAGCCGGGCGGGATTCCCGGCGGCGTTGGCGGCGCTCCCGTAATAGTCGTTCGCCCACGTCATGAAGGCCCGCGGCACGAGGATCGTGTTCAGGCGATTCGAGAAGCCGGTGATCTTCCCCTTGTAGGTGTCGCGGCGCCCGTTGCCGGCGACGCGCACGGTGAGGCGCAGCATCCCGATCACGCCCTCGGAGACTTTCGGCAGGTCGCGCGACTGCGCGAAGCCGAAGTTGTAAAGATTCAGGTAATTGCGCGGCACGACGATGGGTATCTCCTCGTCGCCCGGGGAAAACGTCCACTGTTCGGACTTCGTGTCCACGAACTCGTCCGGCACCGACTCGAAAAACATGTCCGTCGCGAACCCCGATCCCTGCACCTCGATCCCCGCGCTCACCTGAAAACGGGAGGCCGTGAAGGCGCCCACGCGGTCGACGAACGGTTGCCGGGCCAGTTCCGCCTGCTCGTCGGGGGTAAACAGGTTTCCCTGCCGGTTCAGCAGGCCGAGCGTGCCGATCCGCTTCGTGATGACGATGTAGTCCTTCTTGATAAACCCGTCATCGGGGCTAAAGAACGGGTGAACGTCCGACCACGCCTGCACGCCAAACAGCACGATGCCCATGCCCACCAGCCCGGCGATGAAAAAGCCCGTCAACTGCGTCCAGCTAAGGTGTTTGTAAAGGAGTAGCTTGCGGATGAGGTTCATAGGTGCAGGATTTCGTGGTAAGGGAGGTCGACGTGCTTGCCGATGGAGGTCGCGATGATGCCGAAGCCTTGCCGCGCGGCCTCTTCCAGCAGCAGTTGACCGGCGCGGCGACTGTTCTCCTCGTCGAGGTGGCTCACCGGCTCGTCCAGCAGCAGGAAATCGAGGGGCTGGCATAATCCCCGGATCAGCGCCACGCGTTGTTGTTGCCCGAACGAGATTTTCGCCACCGGGGCGCTTATCTTGTCGGCGATGCCCAGCCGGGCGAAGGCCTCCTCGATCCACTCGTCCGCCTGGAAGCGCGTCAGCCGGTTTTTCAACTGGACGTTCTCGAGGGCGGTCAGCTCCGGGAAGAGCCGCAGCCCCTGGAAGAGTATCCCGAGAGAGGCGCGCCGGATCTCTCCCCACGTGTCGGGCGAGATCCGGGCGACATCTTTCTCGTCGAACAGGATATGCCCGGCGTAATCGGCCCGCGAGCCGTGAAGATAGCTGCAAAACGAGGTCTTCCCCTTGCCGGATGCCGCCTCGAGCAGGTAGTTCTTCCCCTTCGAGAAGGTGACCGTCCTGTCCCAGATATCCGAGTCCGTCGGCGGGTGTTGGCTGAAAACCGCGGGGATGACCCGTTGCAGCGTGATCTTCTCCATTAGAATTGCTTGGCGATCGCTTCCGTGATGAGTTTTAGCACGTTTTGCGTCTTGTCTTTTAACTCGAGCTGCATCACGAACGTTGTGCCGCCATTCTCGGAGAAGCCCTCGAGGTATTGCAACTGGGAGAGCGTCGGGATGATGGATCCGTTCCCCGACAAGCCCAGGAGGAGGTTGAGGGGCTGGATGACCGTCGCCAGATCTACCAAGAAATAGCCATTCGTCCCTGCCGGGATCCGCTGGGCCAGCGGGGAGTCCTTGAAGGAATTTTCCACCTTTTGCCCGGCGTTCGCGTACAGGTTCGCGTCGGTCGTGAGGAAGAACAGACCGTTCTTAATCCCGTAATAAAGGCTCACCGGGAAGCCGTCCATATCCACGCGATAGCTATCCCCCTCCAGCTTTGTCGGCGCGGCTAACCGAAAGGCATACTGGTTGATCATCTCCAGCAGCCGGTTATCCTTCACCTCGGCGTAGAGCAACGCCGCCGGTATCGGCAACCCCGGCACCACGTTGAGCATGTATTCCCCGTCGATCGATCCCAGCGATTCGAGCGCCTCGAATACCATGTTGAACGGTATGTCGGGATTTTGGTCGAACATCATCAACGCCGCCTGCATGTTCCCGAGGCTTTGCTTCAGCATGTTGTAATACGCCTCGCCATTCATGTTGGCGATCATCGTGCCCATGATCGAGGCGGGGAAATATTCCAGCAACGAGCGCGTCAACGGGCGACTCACCTCGGTGTTCAGCATGGCCGGGTCGTACGATAGGGCCTCCACCGTCATCCGGGCCGCGCCGTCCGGGAAAGCGATCTTGACCACCCCGGAGAGTTTCGACAAATCCATGCCCCCGATGGACATCATCGCGGTGGCCTGCGGCACCATCTGCACGAGACTCCCCATGTTCATGTACATGACGAACTCCTCGCCCGTCGTGATCGTCTTCGCGAACGCCTCGTTGCCCAGCAAGCTCTTCTCCTTCGACTGGGTCAGCAACTCGCGGCTTGCCCGCTTCGCGCTCGTTTCCCCTCCCGATTTGGGGGTAACCAGCAGCGTGTGATCGTTGAACGTCAACAGGACGCCGCCATCTATCGAGGTGTGGGAAAAGCCCTCTTCCTTCGTTATCTCGGAAATGATTCCCTCCTCCGCCAGCAGGTCTAAGAATTTCTTGAACTTGGCGCGATTCTTTATCCCGAGGACAAGCCCGCCGGATGCCCCGTCATTTACAAACACCACCGCCTCGGAGAGGTCAATCCCCAAGGCATTAACATCCTTCAGAAGCTCGAGCACCTGCTGCTGCACCCCGTGGGACGGCATGTTTTCAAGCATGGGGATCAAATATTTGGCCACCTCCGACTTTTGCAACAATTGTTCCACGCGCACGGAGAGAAGCATCGGCGTGTTAGCCGGTACCACTTGGTAGAGCGAGTTTTTGGCGCCCGGTTGGCAACTCGCTAACATCATTCCCGCCAGCACGGGAATCAGGAATAAGATAGATTTCACTTTTTTCATGGAGTAGTATATTTAAATTACCTCGCGAATGTACATGAATTTTTCCGATTTCACGTGAGACGGAAAGGGTAACGCGCGTTTTATTTGAACATGTTCCCCGGAATTTTTGGGGAGAATCCCCCCGCGACTCCCAGCGATGTTTTAGCATGTAGCTTTTCTATCGCCGTCGGCGGGTTACAGGGCGGCGACTGTGGCCCTGATCTTGGCGAGGCGGGCGGCGAGAGCCTTATCCTGGGTGATTGCCCGCAAGGTATATTCAGACTGGATGTTGATGAGTGAACAGGCGGGCACGTCCAGTGCTGCTTCGAACATCAGGGCCATGGCGTCGGTCACGGGCCGGTGCCCGTTAAGAATATTGTTCAGCATCTTGTATGATACCCCCATGCGGGTAGCAAGCTCGCGCTGGGATATGCCGCGATACTCGATTTCGTCTTTCAAGACCTCGCCGGGGTGAATCGGGCGGGCGCAAATATAGTCATTCATAGCAACCTTATTTATAGTGGTTTGACAATTCTATTACGTTACACACGATCACGACCGTCTCGGAAACGACTTCAGTCGTTTTGAACTCGAGGCGATACTGGTCATTCACGCGGACAGATTCCAGGCCTCCCTTGTCACCGCGCAGGATTTCGTAATGCAGGCCTTTGTACCGGAAAAGGTATTCAGCACTCGGGACGGAACGCAAGATCCTTACCGTCTTTTGGTACCTCGACACGACCGACGGCTGGAAACGGTGTTTCTTGCCTGTTGTTTTGCCAGTCTCGTATAATTCACGCAAGTACTCTTGTTCAAAAACTAGTTTCATGATCGTTTCTTGACGGGACAAAGATAGGGATTTTTCCCTGAATGTCTACAAAAAAGATGGTAAAAAGCGCCCGTACAAGTGACGTGGGTCGCCGGGCGTTTCATATGTTTACGAGAAAAGAAAACGACCTACGTGCCTGACACATAGATCGTCAAATCGGAGCGGAAAACGGGACTCAAACCCGCGACCCCCAGCTTGGAAGGCTAGTGCTCTATCGACTGAGCTATTTCCGCGGTCATGATACTCAAAACGACAGGCGATTAGCTCTGCCTGCCGTTTGACGTGCTCGTGGGCAGTGATGGATTCGAACCACCGAAGGCGTAGCCAGCTGAGTTACAGTCAGCCCCATTTGTCCACTCTGGTAACTGCCCAATTGCTTGTGAAGAACATCGCTCGTTTGGAGCGGGACAAAGATAGATCGTTTTTTCCGATTCCCAAACAAAAACGCGAAAAAATAATCAAGCGAGGTTCACGGCTGTTTTAGTGGATAATAGGTAATCTCAATGCTTGTCTTATCGGCGTCTTTTTCCGTGTCGTTGTAAGAGATCCTTAACTTTACCGGGTCGACGGCTTCCGGTAAGGCCTTATACAGGGGAAAGGAGATGAGGCCCGTCAGGTTCTCCCTGTCCGGGTCATCGAACGCGTCGTGCCGCAGATCGAGATAGACGATCGACTCTTCCCCCGGTTTGTCGTTGAGGTGGTATTGCCATTCCCTGCACACGAGGTGGATGTCATGCGGGCGCGACCTCCCGCGGACGCGGTACTTAAACGTCAGGAAGCCGCGGGCAAGCCAGTAATTTTCCACCGCGAGGGGATCGTTTCCCGTTGTATCTCCGGCGGTTTCCCACGCGATATCCCTCGTCGGGATCTCCTTGGCCTGGTTGACGCGCGCGTTGTAGTGAAATGGCTGGTCGGGGGTCGCCCGCTCGAGGATGGAGTAATCCACGATGAGGCGCATCTTGTCCTTGAAAAATTCGGCGGGCACGGCGGACTCGGAGACGAATAACGTGGTGTCATTATCGTCCAGCACGATGAAGAGGTCGCCATCGGCAGGTCTCTCCGCGGTGCCGTACGCGAGGAAAAACTTTTCATACCCGGCGTCCCGATCGTCCATGCAAGAGGTGGCGGACGCGAGCATCGCGAGCAAGAGGTAGACACGTGTCGTCGGTTGTTTTAGAAAAAATCTCATGATCGGGGTGTTTTTTGCATAGATGGAGCGTGACGGGTTACGTTGCGTGGGCTTCGTTTTTTTCTACCGTTTCGCCCGTGAAAAAGGAAAAATTAACGCTCCCGTATTGCCGGCGGGAGGAAAAACGAGGGGTGGCGGCGAAGTCGACGTTCCCCGGGTGTTCGATGATGGCGATGCCTCCCGGGGCCAGGAGATCGTTGTCGAAGATCGCGGCGGGCACCCGCTCCCACGCGGGAAAGTCGTACGGGGGATCGGCGAAAACGAGATCAAAGCGGGAGCCTTTCAACTTCGCGCAGGCGAGGAAGACGTCGGTCTTGTAGGCCGTGATGTGGTCGAACCCTAACGCGGCGGCGGTGTGCTTGATAAAAGCGAAATGGTGATAGTTGGACTCGATGGCGATGACCTGCCTTGCCCCGCGGGAGGCGAACTCGTAACTGATGCTCCCCGTGCCAGCGAAGAGGTCGAGGGCGCGCGTCCCCGCTATCTCGACGGCGTGTTGCAAGACGTTGAACAAGTTTTCCTTGGCGAAATCCGTCGTGGGACGAGCCTTGAAATGCTTGTCGGGGAGGATATGCCTCCCCCGGTGGGAGCCGCTTATGATACGCACGCGTGCAGGTTTAACAGGTGAACGAACGGGGAGGTGTTGAACGCCGGGTCTTGCAGGAAGGCCGTCAAGGCCGGTTCCGCGAGCAGGCGCGGGGATGACCAGTAGCGGGAGAACTGCTCGTACAGTTTCCCTCGCGGGGAGACGTCGCCCGTGAGGTAGAGGCGCGTCCGCTTCTCGTCGAGGTGGCAGTTGCGCGCCGCGTTCAGCGTGAAATAGAGGATGTCTTGCCCCGTCTCGTGGTGGAACGCGTTAAACAAGAGCGGCCGCCGGTCCCGCGTCACCAGCAGGTCGAAATAATCGCCGTGCACGTCGATAAACAGCTGGTCGCTTTCGTCCCGGCACGCCCGCGCGGCGAGCCGGGCGAGGGAGGCCCCGCCGGGGAGGAAGCGGCATCCCGGTTGCAGTTGCCGGAAGAGTTGCCGCGTCCTGTCCGGCAAGACGCTCACCACGCGGGCCTGCCACTCCTCGACGGGGTAGCTCGGGAAATGGCCGCTCGCGGGCGTCTCGTGATGGAACGACCACAGGAGCGGCAGTTGCTCCTCGCGGCAAAAGCGATCGGGGAGCAGCATTTTTTCCCGGTAGTTCGTCGCGACGATCACCCTCCCGTACTCGCCGGCGAGGAGCGGTTCGGCGGCGACCACCTCTTGCAGCCGGGCAAACCGGGCGCCGGGCGCGTCATCCTCGTACGGCTCGTGGGCGAACGCCACCACCTCCCCGCCCGCGTCGTGGACGCAAAACGAGCACCCCTCTATCCCGTGACTGATGGAGAGCGTCGCCCCGGGGGGAGCGAACCCGCCCGGTTTTCCCGCGAAGTGATGAGCGCGTCGCATATCGTGTTTGTTTAAGCGGGGAAACTCCCCATTTCTACCTATCTTTACGCGGTGTTTACAGCCGGTGGGCATCGACCCCGCGACGCGGGCAAAAGTAAGAAAAAAGATTTAATCGACGATGATACACGAGCATTTTAAGCGGGCGCTGTCGGAGAATTTCGGCCTTGCCTACTCCCCTTCCCAGCGGGAGGCGGTGGATCGCTTCGTCTCCTTCCTCTTCCAGGAGCGGGAGGAGAACTTGTTTCTCCTCAAGGGATACGCCGGCACGGGGAAGACCTCGCTCGTCGCCGCCATCGTGAACACCTTGCTCTCCTTTCGCTTGCAGGTCGTCCTGCTGGCCCCGACGGGTCGCGCCGCCAAGGTCTTCTCCGCCTACGCGGGGATCTCGGCCTTCACCATCCACAAGAAGATCTACCGCCAGCGGGACGCGCGGGAGGGGATCGGGCTATTCGAGCTGGGCTTCAACGCGAGCGCCAACACGCTGTTCTTCGTGGACGAGGCCTCGATGATCGGCGCGGACCTCCCCGACGCCGCGTTCGGGAGCGGTTCGTTGCTCGACGACCTTTTCCGGTACGTCTACAACGGGCGGGGCAATCGCCTCGTGTTCATCGGGGACGACGCCCAGCTCCCCCCCGTCGGCACCCCCGTCAGCCCGGCCCTTGACGCCGGTCTCTTGCATCGCTGTCACGACGTGGAGGTGCACGAGGCCGCCTTGACGGACGTGATGCGCCAGGCGGAGGCCTCCGGCATCCTCTACAACGCCACCCGCGTCAGGCGGATGATCGGGCGGGGCGGCTCCCTGCGGCTGAAGCTGGACGGCTTCCCCGACGTCAGGCGGGTCGCGGGCGGGGAACTGCTGGAGGAGCTGGAACGGGCCTACGGCACGGTCGGCGAGGAGGAGACGGTCGTCATCTGCCGCTCCAACCGCCAAACGCTGCGCTTTAACGCCGGCATCCGCGGGCGCGTCCTGTACCGGGAGGAGGAGTTTTCCGCCGGGGACCGGGTGATGGTCGTGAAGAACAATTACTTCTGGGGCGCCGGGCGCGAGGAGATGGACTTTATCGCCAACGGCGACATCGCCACGGTGGAGCGCGTCGGGCGGTGCGTGGATCTCTACGGCTTTCACTTCGCCCGGGCGCGGCTACGCCTGCACGGCCGCGAGGAGGGGGAACTCGAGGCGTGGGTGATGCTCGACACGCTGACCACGGAACAACCGGCCCTCGGCCGCGACGACTACAAGCGCTTCTACGCCGCCGTCGAGGAGGACTACGCCGCCGAACCCTCGCGGCGAAAACGCTACAAGAAGGTGCTGGAAAACGAGTTCTTCAACGCCTTGCAGGTCAAGTTCGCCTACGCCATCACGGGCCACAAGGCGCAGGGCGGCCAGTGGGACACCGTCTTCCTCGACCCGGGGTGGGGCGCCGGGCCGTCCCCGGACGACGAGTACTGGCGCTGGCTCTACACCGCCTTCACCCGCGCCCGCGGGCAACTCCTGCTCGTCGGGCAGCCGGGAAACAGCGCGTCAAGCGCGATCATTTTTGATTGAGGCGCCACAGGGGAGGTACTCCCCCGGTCATGCCGCTCTTATCCCGAACTCAGGTTATAATAATGGACTTCTTTCTCGTTCATTACCGGCGTGGGCAATCCTGTAGCCTTGTAATCATTTCTAATGGTAAGACTACCGAGGCGTACAAAAAAAGCCCCGGCCAAGATTTTGACCGAGACCTTTTAACAGGGACTATAAATTTAGTCCATCCCTACCGTTCCCGAACAACCAAGACCACACCCGAAACATCCGCAAGCAACAACGCGCTGCATTTGTTCGGACAAGTCTTTAGATTGAACCAAAGCGGTTGCTTCTAAAAGTAATGCGTCTGATACTTTCATGACTTTCCGTTTTTAATGTTCAACAATCTCGTTAATTAACTCGCTCTCAAAGCTAAAATCCTTGACGGATTCATAGACCTTGAGAGATGCTTTTAATTTCATCAGTTCTTCATCCGTTAAACTCTTTTTCCCTCGCGTGTAGTAATTGATTTGGAAAGCGCTAATGACTTTGGCTTCTTCCAACATCAACCGGCACATGGATTTATCCCTCGTCCTTACATCTCCGCGCATGAAATAGTTATAACCCACGCACGTGGGACAAATCCTGTCCAGCTTACAGCCCTTGCACGCCGGGTCAGTTAACGCTTCCGGGTCGTGGAAGTTAATTTTAGCCAAATTTTCCCGGTCATCTTTACCCAGCACGATGGGGGTGAATAAATGACAAGGGTACGATTTCCCGTCCACGTCGTAGGCAGTCATGTTTGTTCCCGTCCCGCAATATTGCAGAGGAGTATTCGCCGTCAGTATGTTACCGTATAATTTTGTAAATAACGACGGGGGTTGATACCGCGGGTTTTTCATGAAGAAGCGGGCGATTATTTCCAGTTCCCTCTTGTAATGGGCGGCATCTTCCTTTCCCCAGTTCTCTCCCTGGGCCAAACGGCAATCAATCAAATACCCTTTCCGCGCCAGGGAGAGCAGGCCTTTTGACAGTGTTTTGATCGAATCCTTGGAAATGGTCATCTTGAAAGGTTGGTCAGGCCACAACTCGTAGGCAAATTCCACGGGTAATTTTTCCAGGGAGACGCCCCTGTTGTTTTTTTGCATCATGGAATTACCATCCACGGACATCACCAGCACGAAAATATCTTTGTGCTCGCGAAACCATTTTTGTTTTTCCTCGTCAAGCAACGTGCCATTGGTAGTTGCATAAATAATGAAGGGCATGTCTAATTTTTGTTCCAACAGCCACCCGGTAAAATCCTTGATGAACGAGAAGTTCATCAACGGTTCGCCCCCAAACAGGTCGATTTTCAACGCGTCGTTAATCTCGGATTTTTTTACTCTCTCCACCTCTTGCATGATGATCTCCTTTGCCAGGTTCAAAGGCATGTTTTTTCGTGGATCTTTAAATTTTTCAAAACAATAGACACAGTTCAAGTTGCAACCATGCGTCACAAACAACGTGCATATTTTAGCGTTGGGTAGCCTGCGGATCATAATCGGGAACGTTTAAAGATTTAATCTTCGCTTGTTTGAGAACTTCGCGAATCTCCTTTATCTTTCGAAATCAGCCCCCAAAGTAGTTTAAAGACAGAACTAATTATCCATCTGCAAACCTGAAATAGTTTTTTGATTATCCATCCCATTAATTGGAACAGTCCTTTGAACATAGAATCAATGATATCGTCTGACATAATGATATTTATCTTTATTTCCTGCTCTTACGGCTTTGCAGGTCTTGCCATAGTCTAAGATTCCTTTCTTAATCGTTACGACCTTTTTCTAAACTCGTCGAGACGCTCTTTTCAAATCATCAGGACGACTTCCTAAAATCATTAGGACGACTTTCCAAAGTCATTACTATGATTTTCCCAAGTCATTACTATGATTTTTCCCGGAACGCCTCGACGTTGGTTACGAGACACTTACACCTTCTCGAATTTTAAGGTTTTCTGCATCTCTTTCAGGTCGATTCCCGGGCGAAAAACGACCTTCGTCGACTTGATCATCGACGGGCGAAATTTTTCCGCCGTCTCCGCGCCCTCGCTGCGCAGGCCGATCTGGAACGAGCCAAAATCACCGAAGCGAACGATCTCGCCGTTCGCGAGATGCCTGCACAGGATCTTGACCAAGTCGTTCAATACCGCAAGCACGTCGGTATCGCTTACCGTGGTCGATCCCTCGGCAATCTCCTTGCCCAGGCCGCGAAACCTTAACTCACCGCGGGCTTTGGCCGAGGCGTAATGTTTTTTAGGCGCCGACGGGTCAGCCGGGTTGCCTTTTTCTACTGTTACAAATGGAACTGTCATCTTTGCGTGTGTGTGTTACTATAAAGATTACAATAAAAAACCCTTCGGGCGAGGCATTGCTGCTTTCTCGAAGGTCTACAGGGGGTATCCCGCGCGCGATCGCCCGGGATTGATCAATTCTTGGATGACACGCCAGAGCAGCAAACCCTGCTTCACGTTTTGCCGGGGCATGGGCGTGAAAAAGGGAAACCGGGCGGGCGTTTCGTTCTGTAAATTGATACATGGTCTATGGTATATTAATTGGTCGCAAATATAAGTTATGAAAATTTAGAAATCAAGCCATAAAGAAAGTTTTTATAAAAAAAATTTTTAGGCTCATATAGTGCATATTGTAAGCGATTTACATGGGTAAAAATTTTTGTATGCATGGGGTTTTTCTATTTTTCACGAGACGATTTTGTGAGTTAACGACCGTTTCCGAAGTCGTCCGACGCAGAAAATAGGCACGCGGATGACACAGATTGAAAAAGATGGACGCAGATAAGATGAATTTTGCAAAACGCCGTAGATTTGCATCACCTGTGTACCCATGTCCTGTAGGGTAGGGTGTGCAAAAAGAACGAATTTCTTCTTAGTATTTTTATCGATTTAAATAGTTGAAATTAAAAGATTTGAATTATACGAAGAAGTAGAAATCAAGTGAAGATTTTATTTCAC
>JAISAV010000219.1 GCA_031266545.1 Odoribacteraceae bacterium
TGCCTCGCAGTTCGTTGACGATGGTTTGAATGAGGGGTTGCTGGATGTGCTCCGGCGGGGAGATGGCGAAGCGTTCGACGCCGCTTGCCGTGACCCGTTCGATCGGGTCGAAGCGGAACGTGTTGAAGCGGAGTTCGCCTTGCCGGCCGGTGATGACGATGCTGTCCTCCGCGGAGGCGGCGGAGCAGACGAAGTTCCACCGGGCGCTTCCCAGTACCCCCGATTTAAACCGCAGGGCGGCGGAGAAGGAGTCTTTCGCGGGATAGTAACCGCCGAGGTTCCGGCAAAAGCCGCTCGCGTCCTCGATCTCGCCCAGCAGGAAGTCGAGCATGTCCAGCGCGTGCGGGGCGAGGTCGTGAAAATAGCCCTCGCCGCCGATGGCGGGCTGCACGCGCCAGTTCCGCCCGTCTGCCGCGAGATCGGCGGGGGAGGGGGGACGCGAGTAGCTCGCGTGCACGGAGAGCGGCTGGCCGATGGCCCCGGCGTCCAGCAGCTCTTTTACCTTGAGGAAGTAGGGAAGCGCCCGGCGGTAGTGGGCGACGAAGAGTTTCTGCCCGCACGCTTCCGCCGCCCGCGTCATCTCGAGGGCCTCGGCGTGGTTCATGGCCATCGGTTTCTCCACGTAGACCGGTTTCCCGGCGCGCAACGCCTGTATGGCGTACGCCGCGTGCGAGTCGGGGGGCGTGGCCACGTAGACGGCGTCGACCCCCGGGTCGGCGATCAACTCCCCGGCGCGCGTGTAGTAGCGGGGCACGCGGTGGCGTTCGGCGAAATCCCTCGCCTTCTCCCCGTCCCTCCGCGCGACGGCTACCAGCGCGGAGTGGTCGATTTTGTAAAAGGCGGGCCCGCTCTTCTTCTCGCAGACGTTCCCGGCCCCGATGATGCCCCAGCGAATGTCGTCCATCTTAATTTTTCTTTAGCGCGGCCTCGTTCATGATCTCGGCCTGCAGGTTGATGGACTCCTCGTGCACCAGTTCCAGCAATTTTTTCACGAATCCCTCGTCCATGCCCATCGCCTTGCCCAGGGCGGCGCGGTGGTGCAGGATCTCCTCCCAGCGGCTCAGCTGGAGCACCATCAGGTTATTTTCCCGTTTATACTCCCCGATCTTGCGCGAGAGTTCCATGCGTCGCGCCAGCTTCTGCATGATCCCGTCGTCCAGCGCGTCGATCTCCTGGCGGTAGGCGTCGAGCGCCGAGAGCGTCCCCGCTTTCAGGGGTGACGCCTCGCGCAGGCGCAGGTCGCGGATCATCCGGGCGTAGTCGACGGGGAGCAACTGTTGCGCGGCGTCGCTCTTGGCCACGTCGGGGTTGTTGTGCACCTCCACCATGAGGCCATGCATGTCGAGGTCGAGGGCCTTCTGGGCGACGAGCGGGACCAGCTCCCTCGCCCCGGTGATGTGGCTGGGGTCGCAGATGATGGGCAGTCCCGGGCAGATGGTCTTTAACTCGATGGCGATGTTCCAGAGGGGGGCGTTGCGGAAGGGCGTCTTCTCGTACGCCGAGAACCCGCGGTGGATCGCCGCCAGCCGGGTGATGCCCGCGCGGTTCAGTCGCTCGAGCGCCCCGATCCAGAGCTGGAGGTCGGGGTTGACGGGGTTCTTGACCAGCACGGTGACGGGGCACCCCTTGATGGTATCGGCGATCTCCTGCACGGAGAAGGGGTTGGCCGAGGTGCGGGCGCCCACCCACAGGATGTCGACGCCGTACTTCATGGCCAGCCGGGCGTGCTCGGCCGTGGCCACCTCGCAGGCCGTGAGCAGTCCCGTCTCCCGCTTGACGGCCTGCATCCACTCGAGGCCGATCTCCCCGACCCCCTCGAAGGCGCCGGGGCGGGTGCGCGGTTTCCAGATGCCGGCGCGGAAGCAACTGATCCGGTTAGAGGCTTTTAACTGCCGGGCCGTGTCCAGCATCTGCCGCTCGCTTTCCGCGCTGCAAGGCCCGGCGATCAGCAGCGGCCACCCGGGATCTTCCAGGTGGTTCGCGATGGGGGTCAATTTCAAATCAATTTTCATCTTTCGTGTTCGTTACGTTTCATGTTTAAAAAAAAAGATCCCGCGTCGTCGCGGGATCCCGAAATGTATTATGACAGTCAAAGCCTTGCCACACGATCTCGTCCAATCCCGCGAGGGGGTTGAAAATAGAGGTAGTACCAATAAAATCGCTGCAAGGATATCTTCTTCACTTGGTTTATTTGATGATTACGGCGGCAAATGTAAATAATATTTTCGGTATACCTACAAAAACTCGTGAAAAATGGTCATTTTCGCGCAAATTAATATGGCCTATGGAAGAAATTACCTTACACGGTTCGAGAATACTCGTGGGAGAGCGCGCCGGGAACCTCTCCCGTTACCTCCCGCGGGGGCGGGTGATCGCGATCACGAACCCCGTCGTGCGCGCCTGCCACGCGGCTCTCCTCGCGCCTTACGAGACCATCGAGATGGGCGACGGCGAGGCCCACAAGACGCTGGAGACCGTCGACCGCCTCGCCGGGGAGCTGGTCGCGCGCGGGGCGGACAGGGATACCTTTATCCTGGGCGTCGGCGGGGGTATCGCGTGCGACGTCGCGGGCTTCGTGGCCTCCATCTTCATGCGCGGGTGCCCGTTCGGTTTCGTGCCGACCACCCTGCTGGCGCAGGTGGACGCCAGCGTGGGGGGCAAGAACGGGGTCAATTACCGCGGGTTCAAGAACATGCTCGGCGTGTTCGCCCAGCCGCGCGTCGTGCTTTGCGACCCGGGGCTGTTGCGCACCCTTGACCCGCGCGTGTACGCCGCCGGTTTCGCCGAGATCGTGAAGGCGGCCATGATCGCGGACGCCTCCCTGTTCGAGTACCTCGAGCGGCACGCCGGGGAGGCCGCGCGGCAGGATGCCGGGGTGCTGGAACGCGTGGTGAGCGTCTCCATCAAGATCAAGGCCGCCATCGTCGCGGCGGACGAGCGGGAACGCGGCGCGCGGCGACTGCTTAACCTCGGCCACACGTTCGCGCACGCCATCGAGAAGTGCTCCCGCCTGTCGCACGGCGAGGCGGTGAGCGTGGGCCTGTGCATGGCCTCGCGCCTTTCCGTCCGGCTGGGGCTGATGAGCGAGGCGGAGCGGGAACGGGTGACCGGGCTACTCGCCGCCCTCTCGCTGCCCGCGCGGGTGGAGGTTCCCCTCCCGGAATTGTTCGCCGCCACGCGTGCGGACAAGAAGAAAAGCGGCGACCGGCTCCACGTGATCCTGCCGGTGGGCATCGGCAGGAGCGAGGCGCGCGTCCTCCCGTTCGCGGAGCTGGAACGGCTCTTCACCGGCTTAAACGGGGAGGTATGACGGGGACGAGGTTGTTCGCCGTGACCGGCGATCCCGTGCTCCACAGCAAGAGTCCCCTGCTCTTCGAGGGGGCTTACCCGGGCAGCGAGGGGCGCGCCTATTTCCGGCTGGCCGCCCGGTCGGGGGAGGAGGCGCTGGCCCTTTTTCGCGAGCTGGGATTGAGCGGCATGAACGTGACGGCGCCTTTCAAGGGGGAGGTGGCCGCGCTCGTCGCCCGGCGCTCGGCGGAGGTCGAGGCGCTGGGGGCGGCGAATACCGTGGTGGACGACGGGGGGGAGCTTCACGCCTACAACACCGACGTGCCCGGGGTACGCGGGGCGATCGAGGCCGCCGGGGTGGAGATCCGGGGCAAGGAGTGCCTCGTGCTGGGCGCCGGCGGCGCGGGATGTGCCGCGGCGCTGGCCTTGCGGCAGGCGGGCGGCCGCGTCACCGTCGCGAACAGGACGGTCGAGCGGGCGCGGGCCGTCGCCGCCCTCGTCGGCTGCGCCCATGCCGGTCTCGGGGAGGGATTCCCCGCCCGCGTGTCGGGGGCCGGGATCATCGTCAACGCGTTGCCGCCCGGCGCGGTGGTGGTGGAGGAGGGGTGGATCGCCCCGCGCCACGTCGTGCTGGACGCGGTGTATCACGGTTCCGGCCTCCGGGAGGTGGCGACGCGGCGGGGCGCGATCTATATCGACGGCTCCGGCTGGCTCGTGCGGCAGGGGATCCCGGCCTACCGCCTGTTTACCGGCGCGGAGCCGGACATCCGGGGGATGGAGCTGGCGCTCGCGCGGCAGCCCGCGCTCCCCGCGCGCGTGTCGTTTATCGGTTTCATGGGCGCGGGCAAGAGCACGGTGGCGCGGATCGCGGCGGGGATGCTGGGCATGCCGGTATTTGACTCCGACCGGGAGGTGGAGCGGCGCGCCGGGCAATCTATCCCCGACCTGATGGCGACGCGCGGCGAGGCCCGTTTCCGGGCGCTCGAGCTGGAGGTGTTGCGGGAGTTGCTGGACGCCGCCTCTCCCTCGGTCATCTCCTGCGGCGGGGGGGCGGTGTTGCATCCCGACGCGCGGCGCTTGCTGCGCGAGAGGAGTATCGTCGTGTGGCTACACGCCTCGCCGGCCCGTTGCGTGAGCCGGATTGACGTGGCGTCGCGCCCCCTGCTGGCCCGGCATGACAGCCCGGTAGAGGCGGCGGAGCGCCTGTTTAACGAACGAAAGGCGTTGTACGCCCAAACCGCGTGGCTGCTGGTGAATACCAACGGGCGCGCGCCGAAACAAGTAAGCCAAATCGTGTATGATGAAATCAGTAAGTGCATCCGGGGTTAACGGTTCGATCGTCGCCCCGGCCTCCAAGAGCGTGGCGCAACGCGCCATCGTGGCGGCGTTGCTCGCGCGCGGTACCAGCGTGCTGCGCCACCTCACCCCGTGCGATGACACGCTGGCCGCGATGGACGTGGCCCGGGCGCTGGGGGCGACCGTCGAGGAGACGGGCGAGGGGTACCGGGTTACCTCCGACTTTTTCGCGCGCGGGGCGGGCACGCGGCGGCTCTCCTGCGGCGAGTCGGGCCTGCTCACGCGGATGATCGTGCCGGTGGTCTCGCTCCTGCCGGGGACGACGCGGGTGGAGGGGCGCGGGTCGCTGACGCGTCGACCGCTCGACATGCTCGTCGAGCCGCTGCGCGCGCTGGGCGTGGAGGTGACGACTGACGGCGGCTTCCTGCCCGTCACGCTGGCGGGCCTCCTCGCGGGCGGCCACGCGACGCTCGACGGCGGCACCAGCTCGCAACTGCTCACCGGGCTGTTGATGGCCTTGCCCCTCGCCCGGCAGGATTCAACCCTGCGCGTGACCGACCTGAAGAGCAAGCCTTATATCGACCTCACGATCGACTTGCTCCGCGCCTTCGGGGTGGTCGCGGGGCACGAGGATTATCAACTGTTCACCGTGCGCGGCCGGCAGGAGTACCTTCCCCGCGCCTATAACGTGGAGGGGGACTGGAGCGGGGCCTCGTGCCCGCTGGTGGCCGGGGCCATCGCCGGCAGCGTGACCGTCTCCAACCTCGACGAACGCTCGCCGCAGGCCGACCGGGCGATCTTGGAAATCGCGCGGCGCGCGGGGGCGACCGTGACCGTGGAGGCGGGCCGCGACGGGGCGTTGGGACGCGCGACGGCGACGCGTCCCGGTACGTTGCGGGCGTTCGAGTTTGACGCCACGGGATGCCCCGACCTTTTCCCCGCCGCCGTGGCGCTGGCCGCCTGTTGCGAGGGGACGAGCCGGATCGCCGGGGCCGGGCGCCTGACCCACAAGGAGAGTAACCGGGCGCTGGCCTTGCAGCAAGAGTTCGGCAAGCTGGGCATCCCGATCCTCGTGGACGGGGACGTGATGTGCGTGACGGGCGGCGAGATCCGCGGCGGCGAGGTCTCGGCCCACGACGATCACCGCGTGGCCATGTCGCTGGCCACCGCCGCCCTTCGCTCCTCGGGCACGGTCACCATCCGCGGGGCCGACAGCGTCGGCAAGTCGTATCCTCGTTTCTGGGACGATTTGCGGCAACTGCAAGAACAGTCATCAATTTAAGTTGAAACCGTTCCCGCTCGGCGTAGGCTCCAGCCCAATGTCATCAAGTTAAGGGTTAACGCCTCGGATCGTACACCTTATTCTCTTAGCTTCCCTTAGTAGCCTCCGATACTCCCCCTTTTTTCCTCCCTTATTTATCTTATTTCATTCGCTTGTAAATAAGATAAATAAGGGGTGTATATAAGGATCACGGCAGGCTACTAAGGGAAGCTAAGAGCATAAGGGATTTTAAATGGATTACCATTGATTATCGGGTATTTATCCTTTAAGTTGACGGCATTGGGCGTTGCCCTACGCTATTGCTTGGCGGGCCTTCAGCCCTTAGCCTGACGGCTATGCCTGTCAGGGGTTGAACACCTACGGCGTTCAGGAACGGACGAGAAATATGTTCTATTGATATGAATGCCCTACGGGCAACAACCAACATGCTTGTCGATTTCTATTGATATTGCCCCCCATAATTCATAATTCATAATTTAAAAATGTAAGCCCTAATAGGCTATGCTTATCCCGAACTCAGATTGGTTAATGGTTAGTGGTTAATGGTAAGGGCTGGGCTATGCCGGGCCTTCAGCCCTTCTAACCATTAATCACTAACCACTAATCATTAACCACTAACCACTACAACATTAAACCACACCTCGTCCCGCACGCCCCCGGCGCGAGCCGTCACGTGGTTTTTCCCCGGGTCGAGCGCGACGCCTTCCCACGAGAAGATACCGTACTCCCCGTGTCGCTTCCCCCGTGAGCGACCGTTCACGAATAATTCCACCTCGGGCAGGTTAGAATAGACCTTGATCGCCCGCGGGGTGGCGGTACGTTCGGTCAGGCGACGCCCGGTGATGTGGACGAACGGGTCCGAGTGGTTCCAGTTGGCCTTATAGAAATAAAAAGCGTCCTTCTTGACCTTCCTGTCAAACGTCACCAGCCCCTTGTCATTCTTCCCCTTGATCTCGCCCTCGGCGCGATGGGCCGCCCCGAAGTCGAACATGTTCCACACGAACGATCCCCACAGGAAGGGGCGCTGGTCGATCGCCTTCCAATGCTCCTCGTGGAAGTAAGCCTGCCAGTTCTCCGGGTGCCAGTAGCTATTGGCGACGGGTTGCTTCAGCTCCTCCTGCTGGTGGAGGATACTGCCACCGGCGCCGTACTCGCTGATGCCGATCGGCGTGCCGGCATACGCGACACGCGTCCGGTCGGCCCACGCGCCGATCGACGCGGGCGTGCCGCCGTACCACCCGAAGTAAAGGTTCCACGCGATCAAGTCCGTCACCCGGTTGATCGCTCCCTCCTGATTCGTGGCCGACGTGGTCACGCGCGAGGGATCCTCCTGACGCGCCAGCTCCCGCAGCTCCCGCAGGTATTCTAGCGGGTTGTCTCCCTCTTCCTTCAGCTCGTTAAACAGGCCCCAGAAGCAGATTGAGGGGTGATTATAATTTTGACGGATCAACTCCACCAGTTGCTGCCGCCCGTTCGTGCGGAACGAGGGCTGGTCGACAAACCCCTTGTCCCGGTAGCCGCCCGGCCCCACGAAAGGGATCTCCGCCCAAACCACGAGGCCCTGCTCGTCGCACAAGTCGTACACGAGTTGATCCTGCGGATAGTGCGCCAGCCGCACGGCATTCACCCCCATCTCGCGTATGATCTCCATGTCCTCCCGGTGGTGCGCCGGCAGGAGGGCGTTCCCGATCTCGGCGCGATCTTGGTGGCGACAGACGCCCCGCAACTGCACCCGCTTCCCGTTTAAAAAGAAACCTCGTTCCGGGTCGACCGCGTAACGGCGGATCCCCCAGC
>JAISAV010000225.1 GCA_031266545.1 Odoribacteraceae bacterium
CGCTCGTTCTGGGCGCTCCCGTGCACGTGCAGGACGCCGGTCAAGAGCAGGAGGCAGGCGAATTTCATCATCATCATCCATTTTTTTATCCTGTCCCGGGGGCAGGATCGCGTTCTTGAATCATTTTTTTTCATAATTTTGCCATTGATATTAATACTCGTCTTATCGCTGGCACTTTCCAACGTAACAGCTTTAAGACATCATTGATCTCGAGCGGCGGGGGGGCCAACCCCCGTCGCTTTTATCTTGCCGGTCTCGTCGTGACCGTTATCGTCTTGTCGATCACTTGAAACTGTATGTTCGTCGTCATCTCCAACAGGGAGAACATGCGCTCGATCGGCTCGTGCTTGTCCACGAAGCCCGTGAAACGCCGCTTCTTGACGCTCTCGTCCTTGTAGATCATCTGGAAATCGTACCACCGCTCCAGCTTCTTCACCAGCTCGTCAAACGCGTAGGCCCGGAAGTGGAAGCGCCCGTGCACCCACGACGTGTAGAGGCTGGCGTCCACGGCCTCCACGGCGCTCGTGCCCCGCGCCCGGTCCAGCACGTGTTGCGTGGAGGGCGAGAGCGTCACCTCGCCCCCGGGGCCGCTCACCCGCACGCTTCCCTCCACGAGCGTGGCGCGCCAGATCTCGTCATCGTCGTAGGCGCTCACGTTGAAGGTGGTGCCCGTCACGGTGATCACCTGCTCCCCGGCGTGCACGCGGAACGGCGCGCGGTCGTCCCTCGCCACGACGAAGTAGGCCTCGCCCTGCAGGTAGACCTCCCGCGCGTCGGCGGCGAAACGCTCGGGGAAGCGCACGGAGGAGCGGGAGTTGATCCAGATCATCGTCCCGTCGGGCAGTTCCAACTGGTACTCCCCGCCGCGCGGCACGTTCAGCACGTGGTAGCGGGGGGCGCGGGCCGTGTCCTCGCCGGTCACGTCATAGCGCAGGCGACCGGCGGCGGTGTCGTTCACCAGCACGATGCCCCGTCCTCGCCACGGGGTAGCCGCCGCGCGGGCGTCCAGCGGGACGATCTCCCCGGAGGAGAGTTGCAGTTCCGCCCGCGCCGTTCCCGGCACGATGTCGAGGGAGACCCCTCCCGACGGGGCGTCGCCCACGCGCGCGAGGAGGTAAGGGACGAGGATGAGCGCCGCGAGGGCCGCCGCGTACCCGATCCAACGGGTGACCCGGCGAGCCGCGCGACGGGCGGCGAGGTGTCGTCTCCACGCCCGTTCCACATCGTGAACGCACCCACCCGCGCGGAGCGCCGCCCGCCGGATCAGGAATTGCTCTTCCCACAGGGCGCGATCGCTCTCCTCCAGCGGGGGAGTCTCCCCTCGCCACGATCCCGCGAGCCGTTCCCACGATTGTTCAGGAAATTTCTCCATGTTTTGTCTTTTCACCTAAAGACAACGAGGAGAAGAAAAAGGGTAGGTTAAAAACGATTTTTTATCGCCAGCAAGACGAGCAGCGGGCCGGGGATGGGGTGCACGGCGGCGTGAATCTCCTTGTAGGCCTTCTTGACGTGGAACTTGACGGTGTTGATCGAGATGCCCAGCTCGTCCGCGATCTCGCCGTACTTCTTGCCCTCGAGGCAGCTCATGGTGAAGATGGCGCGGCAGCGCGGGGGCAGGCTCCCCAGCACCTCGTTGATCTTCGCGATCTTCAGTTCCTCTTCCTCCGAGTAGCCCTCCTCGAGGACGTTCTCGATGAAATCCACCAGCATCGGGTTGTTGCGCGCCATCACCGCTTTATGTTTCAGGACATTTAACGCCCGGTAGCGCACCGAGGCGTAAAGGTAGGAGTTGATGGAACCCTGTATGCCGATCTCCTCGCGGTGGTTCCACAGGTGCGTGAAGAGGTCTTGCACCACGTCCTCCGCCTCGGCATAATCGCCGAGGATAGCGTGGGAGTAATCACAAAGGGGCGCGTAATACGTCTTGAACAAGTGCTCAAAACGGCCCCGGCCATCCCCTCCCGGCGCGAAGGGGGCCTCCTCCTCTCGATCGACACGGTCACGTTTTTCCATCGGGGCAAAGATAAACAAAAAAATTAACCAAGAGGGCTTAATGAATGAACGCGGGCGCCGGTAAAATAATGTTGTCTTTTGCTTGTTTCCCGAAAAATTAACGTACATTTGCCCCGCAAAATAAAACAACGAGAGATGACGCATCGATTTTATACCTATTCTTTCTATTACTTTCACTTTAGGGGAAAGTAGGACAGGGTACGTGTAAACCGGGCGAAAGATATGAATGAACACGCGGGATCCTGTCAGAGATGGCAGGATTCTTTTTTTAATGAACGTACGATGAAAAAAGTAGCTATTCAAGGAGGCGAGGGGGCCTATCACGAGATTGCCGCCCGAGCCTATTTCAAGGCGCGAGGCGAGGAGGAGATCGAGATCCTCCCCTGCGCCCGCTTCAAGGACGTGATCGCGGCCGTGAAGCGAGACCCCGACGCGGCGGGCATCATGGCCATCGAGAACACGATTGCCGGTAGCCTGCTGCAAAACCACGAGTTGATCCGGGAGAGCGACCTCGCGGTGACCGGGGAACAGAAGACGCGGATCACGCACTGCCTGGTCGCCCTGCCCGGGGAGACGCTGGCAACGATCGCGGAGGTACACTCCCACCCGATCGCCCTGATGCAGTGCGCCGATTACCTCGACGCGATGCCGCGCGTGAAGGTGGTCGAGGAGGAGGACACGGCGCTCAGCGCCAGCGCGATCGCCGAGCACGGAACGCGAGGACATGCCGCGATTTGCAGCCGGTTCGCCGCCGGGCTGCACGGGCTGGCGGTGCTCGACGAGGGCATCGAGACGAATAAAAGGAACTTCACGCGTTTCCTCCTGCTGGCCAACCGCCGGGGGGACGGGGCACCGGGGACGGGGGCCGACAAATCGTCGATCGTCTTCACGCTCCCGCACGAGGGGGGAAGCCTCTCGCGGGTGTTGACGATCTTCTCCTTTTACGGCCTGAACCTGACGAAAATCCAGTCACTGCCGATCGTGGGCCGCGAGTGGGAGTACCTCTTTTACGTTGACCTGACGTTCGAGGACGTCTTGAAGTACAGGCAAGGGCTGGACGCCGCACGCCCCCTGATGAACGACTTCAAGATCCTGGGCGAATACAAGGCGTGCCATGAAGGGTGAACCGAAGATCGTCCGGCCCGCGCGGCGGCTGGAGGCGATCAGCGAGTACTACTTCTCGCGCAAGTTACAGGAGATCGCCGCGATGAACGCGGGCGGCGTGCGGGTGATCAACCTCGGCGTGGGAAGCCCGGACTTGCCCCCGGGCAGCGAGACCATTGAGACGCTGCGGGAGGCCGCTCTCGCGCCGGGCGTCCACGGGTACCAGCCTTACACCGGGATCCCGGAACTGCGCAAGGCCTTCGCGCGGTGGTACCGGCGATGGTACGGCGTGACGCTCGACCCCGCGGGCGAGATCCTGCCGCTGGCCGGGTCGAAGGAGGGGGTGCTCCACCTCTCGCTGGCGTTCCTCGACCCCGGCGACGGCGTGCTGGTGCCCGACCCCGGCTACCCGACCTACACCTCGGCCGGCCTGCTGGCGGGGGCGCGGGTGATCCCCTACGACCTGACGGAGGCGCACGGGTGGCAACCCGACTGGGAGGCGCTCGAGCGCATGGACTTGTCGGGCGTCAAGCTGATGTGGGCCAACTATCCCCACATGCCCACCGGCGCCCCCGCCACGCGGGAGACCCTCGAGCGGCTGGTGGAGTTCGGGCGGCGGCACGGCATCGTGATCTGCCACGACAACCCGTACAGTTTTATCCTGAACGACCGCCCGTCCAGCATCCTCGCGATCGACGGGGCGCGGGAGACGTGCGTCGAGCTGAACTCGCTGAGCAAGTCGCACAACATGCCCGGGTGGCGCGTGGCCATGCTGGCCTCCAACGCGCGCTTCGTCGGGTGGGCGCTCAAGGCCAAGAGCAACATCGACAGCGGCCAGTTCCGCCCCGTGATGCTGGCGGCGGCGCGGGCGCTGGACTCCCCTGCCGTGTGGCACGAGGCCAACAACCGGGTCTACGCCCGCCGCCGGGCCATCGTCGAGGAGATCGCCCGGGCGCTCGGCTGCGCGTTCGACCCGCGTCAGGGCGGGCTATTCCTCTGGTGCCGCGTCCCGCGGGGCGACGGCGAGGCGCTGGCCGATGACGTGCTGCGCCGCGCCCGCGTGTTTATCACGCCGGGCTTTATCTTCGGGCGCAACGGCCTCCGCCACGTTCGCCTCTCGCTCTGCCGCGGGGAGGACGAGTTGCAGGAGGCCCTCCGCCGGATCATTGAAACCATGTAAAACAAGTAATCCCATGAAAATACAAATCCTCGGCGCCGGGAAGATGGGCGCCTTTTTCGCCGACGTGTTGAGCGGCGAGCACGAGGTGGCCATCTTCGACTACCACCCGGAACGCCTGCGCTTCACGTACAACTGCACGCGGATGAGCGACCCGCGCGAAATCGCGGACTTTGCCCCCGAGATCCTGATCAACGCGGCCACGCTGCGCTACACGATCGACGCCTTCCGGCAGGCACTCCCCCACCTGCCCGCCTCGTGCATCCTCGCGGACATCGCCTCCGTCAAGACGGGGCTAAAGGAGTTTTACGAGGAGGCGGGCCGACCCTTCGTCTCCTCCCATCCGATGTTCGGCCCCACGTTCGCCAACCTCGCCAACCTCGCGTCGGAAAACGCGATCATCATCACGGAGTCCTCGCACATGGGGAAGGTCTTCTTCCGCGACCTGTACAACTCGCTCAAGTTACGGATCTTCGAGTACTCCTTCGAGGAGCACGACGAAACGATCGCCTACTCGCTCTCGATCCCGTTCACCTCCACGCTGGTGTTCGCCTCGGTCATGAAGCACCAAGAGGCGCCCGGCACGACCTTCAAGAAACACATGGACATCGCCCACGGCCTGCTCTCGGAGGACGACTACCTGCTGACAGAGATCCTCTTTAATCCCTACACGCCGCGCCAGTTGGAACAGATCCGGCAGGAACTGGCCCGCCTGCTGGAGATCATCACCGTGCGAGACCCCGCCGCCATGCGGGATTTCCTACACGGGATCAGGGAGAAGATTAAATGATTCCGCTCCCGCGGAATCAATTACGTATGACGTTGTTGAAACGGATACTATATTAGTTTTCAGAAAATTACAAACGGTAATTTTAGCGAATACGAGATGCCTCTTTTTTCTAATCAGTTAGAAACAAATTAGTTGTTTAAAATGTCGGTTTTATGAGTCGCCTTATAAGCAATT
>JAISAV010000214.1 GCA_031266545.1 Odoribacteraceae bacterium
CCCCGCCGGTCGGGCGCCGCCGCTGGACTTGACCAGTTGGCCGGGCATGAAGCGCACGCCGAGTTTTTCGACAAGCGGGTTCATGACCTTTTGGCGGCGCGTGTCCCCGGCGACGAGCAGGTTGCCGCCGCGTTCGATATAGCCGTCGAGGCGGGCGCGTTCCGCGGGGGTAAACGGCTCGCGCGGGTCGGCGATCACGAGGATGTAGACGTGCTCGGGAATAGGCTTGTCCAGTCGCACCTCCTCGAAGTTAAATCCTTGGTTGATCAGCGCGTAGCGGAAGGGCTTGTCGCGCGAGAAGCGGAAGTAGCCGCGGTCGCCCTCGTTGTTGAAATCGCGTTCGCCGTGCCCGGTGACGAAGCCGATGACCGGGAGATAGGTGACCAGCCGCTTCAACGCGGCGGATATTTCCGTCTCGCCGGGGTAGCGCTGTATATCGTCGAACATGCGGAGGAAGGTCTTCTGCCCGCCGTCCCGTTCCAGCAGCCGGGTCATGCGGTAAGCCTCCGGCTCGAGGTCGACCGTGAGGTTGGCCGCGGGCGTGAACATGGTCGAGTCGAGGCTCATCGCCTTGCTGATCTGCCCGACCACGCGCTCGTCGCCAAGCCCGGGATACCGTCGCGCCAGCATGGGGTCGCCGGTGTTGGCGTAATAGTAAACGTATTTCACCTTCATTTCCGGCTTGAAGCGAATGTATTGCTCGAAGCGCTCCATGTCATATTTCCGGTTGCGGGGGAGGCCGTTGGAGAGGTTCCCCTCGAGGGCGTTCACGTAGACGGTCATGTTGAGGCCGCCCGTGGCGCGCTTGATGATCTCCTGGCTATTTTTCGTCAGCGTCCGCTGTTTCGTGCGCGTGGCGTCGTGGAAGGCCATGAGCCGCGGCCGGGAGGAGAGGTAGCCGAGGGTAAAGGCGAGGAGAAAGGCGGCGGCGTACTTCGCGAGGGAGGCTGTCCAGCGCGCCTTTTGCCGGGCGGCCTTGAGCCGCAGGATGGAGAGCGCGAGGAAGAGGGCGGAGACGATGACGAAGTAGAGCACGTCCTCGCTGCATATCAGCCCGTTGATGGACTCGTTAGCGCGCCCGCTGATCGAGAGCCAGTAGGTAATCTCCCGGACGAGGTCTTGTTCCTGCCCCACGCGGCCGATGAAGTTCAGCACGGCCAGCGTGGCGAGCGTGCCCACGGCGGCGACGACTTGATAAGAGGTGAGGCTCGACATGAACAGCCCGATCGCCGCGTAGGTGCAGGTCAACAGGTACAGCCCCAGCATCCCGGAGAAGGCCAGCGGGTAGTCGAAATCCTTTACCGTGCACCCGGCCCAGATCACGAAGACGAACAGGATGGCCATCATAACCAGCCCGTAGAGCATCATCGACAGGTACTTGCCGAGGATGATCTGGCAGTTCCTCACGGGCGAGGCGTAGAGCAGCTTGATGGAGCCGCTGCTCGTCTCGCGGCTCATCAGGGCCATCGTGAGTAGCGGGATGTAGAGGTAGAGGTATTCTTGCGCGGTCGTGAAGAGGCCCCTGTATCCCCCGAAGAGGTTGTAGGTGATGTTGAAGGTGACGTAGTTCATCTCCTGGTTCTGGACGTAACCCCCGAAGAGGCTGGTGAAGGTCATGGCGGATTGAAACGTGAAGACGATCAGGATCAACCACGCCACGGGGGAGTAGAAAAGGGTTTGTAGCTCCGTGATCGCTATTTTACTCGTGATTTTCATGTGATTTCGTGTTTAATGATAACCGCGCGGGTGATTTTCGCCCGTCGCTTAATTACTTTTTCGTGATAACTCGGCGAAGACGGCCTCGAGGGAGTTTTTCTCCACGCCGATCTCCGTCAGGCGCCACTCGCGGGCGACGCTCTCCTTGACGAGGCGGTCGACGACGTCGCGGGCGTCCGTGAAGCGCACGCGGAAGCGGTTGCCTCCCAGCTCCTCCACGCCCGCGACGCCCTCGATGGCGGCGATCTCGGCTGCTGGCGGGGCGTCGGCCATCGTGACGAGCAGCGCGTTCGGGGCGATGTAATTGTCGAACTCCTCGACGGTACCGGCGAAGACGACGTTCCCCTGCTCGATCATGCGGATGTAGTCGCACGCGGCCTGCACCTCGGCGAGGATGTGCGTCGACAGGATCACGGTGCGTTCCCCGGCGATCTCCTTGACGAGGTGGCGGATCTCGAGGATCTGGTTCGGGTCAAGCCCGTTCGTCGGCTCGTCCAGCACGACGAGCGCCGGGTCGTGGATGATCGCCTGCGCGATGCCCACGCGTTGCTGGTAGCCGCCCGACAGGTTGCGGGTGAGTCGACGGCGGAAGTGGGCGAGGCCGCACCTCTCGACGGCCTCGTCGACGGCCCTGCCGACCCGCTCGCCGGGCACGCGTCGGAGGAAGGCGCAGTAGCGCAGGTACTCCTCGACGGTCAGGTCGGCGTGCAGCGGCGGTTTTTGCGGCAGAAAGCCGATGTATTTCTTGGCCTCCACGGGGTCGCATTTCGCGTCGACGCCGTGGATAAAGACGTCGCCCCCGGTCTGCTTTAGGACGCCGCACATGATGTTCATCAGCGTCGATTTCCCGGCGCCGTTCGAGCCGAGCAGGCCGTGGACGCCCTTCCCGTGGATTTCAAGGTTGATATCCCGGATCGCCCACTGGACGCTGTAACGATGCGAGAGGTTTTTGATTTTAACGATGGGTTGTTCCATGTATTAGATATTTAATTTGGAAATTTTTTCGAAATTCCCGGTATGTCCCGGAAAGATTCCGGTAGCCCCCGGAAGGTTTCCGGTAGTCCCCGGAAAGATTCCGGTAGCCCCCGGAAGGTTTCCGGTAGTCCCCGGAAAGATTCCGGTAGCCCCCGGAAAGATTCCGGTAGCCCCCGGAAAGATTCCGGTAGCCCCCGGAAGGTTTCCGGTAGCCCCCGGAAACTTTCCGGGACATACCGGAAACACTCCTTTAATTATAGGTGGCGTCCGTGATGGCGCGGATATCGACGCCGTAGCGTTGAATGAAGAACGCGCGTAGCATGTCATACTTGCGCTTGAGCAGGGGGTAGTTATCGAAGGAGAATGTCGTTTCCAGCGTGGCGTAATCCCAGCTCATCACGTTCCAGAAGAAGTAGTAGAGGTCCCAGTGGTGGCTCATGGAGTACATGCTGCCGATGTTCTGGAAGAAGCCGCGCGCGAGGTAGTAATCGGGCGAGGCGGGGTCGGCGCTCGTGACCTTCGTGTAGTCGGTGATGGCGAAGTACTCCTCGGGGATATCCAGCCGGTCGACGTAGATGTCGGCCCAGAGCTGGCGTTGTAACCAGATCTTGTATTCCAGTTTCGTCGCCGGGGTGAGGTGGAGCAGCGTGTCGCTGCAGAAGGCGAGGGCGATCTGGTTGGCGCCGGTGCGCGAGAAGCGGTAGTACGTCGCGTTGCTGAGCACCTGCTTGACGGTGTCGGCGAGGAAGACCTTGTAGGGGAGGAACTCCTCGAGGAACTCGTCGGGGTAGAAGTCGAGCCAGACGTCCTCGATAAAGTCGAGGAAATCGCCCACGCGCGCCACGTCGGGGGGCGTGCACTGGTAGGGGGCGAGCGTCGAGTTGATGGCAAGCGTCCAGATGAGGTCACGGCGCGAGTAGTCGTAGAGGAAATAGGAGCCGTACTTGTTGTAGAGGGCGACGATGCGGTCGTCGGCGTCGGATCTTCCTTGCGGCAGCGTGTAGCCGGCGTCGGGGGCGGTGATCTCGCCCAGTTCTAGGTCTCGCGCGCAGGCGGCGGCGAGGAACGTGGCGCATAGTAGCGCGCGGGTAATATATCTTTTCATCTTTTGGGGTATTTATGGTTGCGTGTCTGACAAGGGGACTCCCGCCCGTTCCTGCCCGAGGGCCGAGACGTTTTGCTCGAGGGCCATGTTGTGGTCGATCATGGAGGTGGGGATGGGGAGGGTGTAGAGCGGGTCTCGCTCGTTCAACGTGTAGCGCGTCCACGGGTCTCCCTCCGTGGTCTCGCGGTACAGGTGGGTGATGGCGGGCATCCCGTGGCGGCGCAGGTCAAACCAGCGGTGCATCTCGAAGCAGAGCTCGAGCCGCCGCTCGGTGTAGATGGCCTCGAGGAGGCGTGCCGGGTCGGTGATGGAAACGTCCGCGTAGCCGGGGATACGATGGCGCCGCAACTCGTTCAGGTCGGCGATGGCCGCCGCGTCGTTACCCCCTTTTCGCGCGAGGGCCTCGGCGCGGTTGAGATATGCCTCGGAGACGCGCATCGTGTTGGAAGGGCGGGCGCTTTGGGTAGTTTTCTTGTAGACTTCCAGCAGGGTGGGGGCGAACCACAATTCCAGCCGCTTGTCGGCGGGATCGTAGAGCGCGAGCAACTCCGACGAGGGGCTAAAGCCCGAGGTGTTCATCCCGTTGCCTAAGTCGAAGGAACCGCCCCCGTAGAGCCATTCCACCTCGTCAAGATCGTAAGTCGTGAGGTAGAACCGCGGCACGAGCGACGCGTAATCGGTCAGCCCCCGCGAGACGCGGACGGCGTTGTTGGCGGCGGTGATGGCCTCGTCCCAGCGCTCCATGTAGAGGTTGACGCGGGAGAGGAGGATGTAAACGGAGGCGAGGTTCACGCGGTAACCGCCGCGCGTGGGCGGGTAGGCGGAGAAAAGCCGCTCGGCGGCCTCGAGGTCAGCGAGGATTTGCACGTAGGCGTCGGCCACGGTCGACCGTTTCATCCCGTCCTCGACGAGGCCGGAGGTGAGTTTTAACACCACGCCCGGCGCGCCGGGATTCTCGTTGTACGGCTCGCCGAACATGTTGACGAGTTGCCAGTAGAGCATGGCGCGGATGGTGTAAGCCTCGGCTTTCGTCTTGTCGCGCAGTTCCTGCTCGCCGGAGGCGGCGTCGATATGGTCGAGGACGGCGTTGCAGCCCATGATCCGCTCGTAGGTTTGGTCGTAGCCGTGGCCGAGGGTGGCGCCGACGCGCTCCCACATGTCGGGCTGCCACGTGAAGTAGCCGAATCGCGCGGAGATGACCGTGTTGGAGTTGGCGGTGACCCGCGCCGCGTTGATCTCCACGTCGTCATCGACGAGGTAGAGCACGGAGTAAGGGATACTGATAGCGGGTTGCGGGTAGCCCGACCCGAGCAGGAACTCGCTGTAGTCGGCCACCGTCTGGACGATCACCTCGTCTTGCGAGGCTTCTTTCAGGAAGTCGGAGCACGCGCCGCACGCGAGGGCGAGCGACAATGCGATCCATGAGATTGTCTTTTTTATCTGGTTCATGATTTGTTTCGTTTTATGTTAGAACATCATTTGCAGGGATAACGAGGTGGTGCGGCGGGCAGGCCAGTCGCCGGTCTCGGGGTCGCGACCCTTCCACTTGCCGGAGGCCACCCACATGAAGGGGTTGCTCATGCTCGCGCGGAGTTGCAGGTGCTGGGCGTGGAGGCGCCGCGTGACGTTTTCCCCGAACTCGTACGTGAGGGAGAGAGAGCGGCAACGGATCATGTCCGTGCTGGCCACCCGCTCGTCGCTCAGGTTGTAGAGGTCGTAGGGGTTCTTCAGCGTGCGGACGCTCGCCTGCGTCAAGGGGAGGTAGACCTGCGTGGCGCCCACGCCGGGGATGGAGGGAACGCGGGTGTTATCCTCGTCGCCGGGTTGCTTCCAGCGCTGTTGCAGTTGCCGCGAGAGGTTTTGCTCGGGCGTCGGGATGCCGGCATTGTAGGCGGCGTTGTAGAGGTAGGGCAGGCGCCGGTGGCCGCCCCATTGCACGGAGAAGAGGGCGTAGAAGGCGAGGCGCTTGTACTGCAACCGCGTGTTCAGGCCGCCGGAGAAATCGGGGGTGAACTTGCCGGACTTGACCATGTAGCCGAGCGGGCTTTCCAGCCCTTCCTCGTCGAGGTGCTTGAAGACGGGCGTGCCATTGGTCGCGTCGAGTCCCGCCAGCTCGTAGGAGTAGAAGGTGGAGTAAGGCTCTCCTTCCACGATACTCTTGCCGTCGGTGTAGTCGTTGATGGTGTTGGCGCGCTCGTTGCGCTTGATCTCGTTGCGGTCGACGGCCGTGTTGAGCGAGAGTTGCCACGAGAAGTTTTTCGAGCGGACGGGCGTCAGGGTGACGGTGAAGTCGTACCCGGTGTTGGTCATCGTGGAGCCGGAGACGATGCCGTTCGCCATGCCGTTCTCGTAGGGGATGCCGCGGGAGGAGAGGACGTCGCCCGTCTTGCGGTAGTAATTGCCGTTGAAGCCGACGCGGCCGTTAAAGAGGGATAACTCGATACCGGCGTTCCACGTCTTCGTTCTCTCCCAGCCGAGGCCCGGGTAGGGCAAGGATCTGATGCGCAAGATGAATTGCTGGTAATAGTTTCCCAGCCCGACGAGGCCGGGGTTTTGGGCGATCAGGTAAGGGGAGACTGACTGGACAGCGTTACCCTGATACCCGTAAGAGGCGATCAGGTCGAGGGTCTCGAGCCACGGGGCGTTCGCGCGGATCACGTTCTCCCTCGCGACGCGCCACTTGGCACCGAGAGACCACGTGGGGGCAAAGCGCTTGTTTTGATCTTGGCCGAAGCGATTCGAGGCGTCGAAACGGGCGCTACCGTTGAGGATGTAGCGGTCGCTATAGATGTAGGTGGCCGTGGCGTAGCCGCTGAGCTTGTTGTCTTTCTTGTTAGTGACGCTGGCTGACCCGGCCACGGTCGAGGTGTTGTCTGACGCCACGGTGCTGCCCACGCCGGTGTATTCCTTCGGCGGCGTGGTGAAGGTCTCGCCGCGGTAACGGAGGTAGCCGTAGCGGGTGGAGGAGCCGCCCTCGGTGGTGACGGACTGGGTCTCGGTGCCCGCTTGCAAGGTCACGCGGTGGCGGTCGTTAAAGAGGTGGTCGTAGACAAAACTGTTGCGCGCCACGAGGGTCGAGGTGGTGGTGGTGCTGGTCTCGAGTATTCCCCCGAACGGGAGGCGCGTCATACCCATCTCCGGGGCGGTAGCGCTCACGCTGCCGTACTCGAAGCCGCGGAACTCGGAGATGTAGTTCGATCGCTCGGTGGCCCATTGTTTTGTCGAGGCGGAGGAGGAAGCGTAGGAGAACGTGCCTTGATATTGCAGGCCGGGGAGAAATTCCCAGCGGATATTGGCGGAGGCGTTCCACGTGCGGGTGTCGTTCTCGCTGCCGGTGCTTTCCATCTCGTTGAGGATATTGTAATTGTAGAAACGCTTTTGCGATATGGCCGTGCTGACGGCGCCGGTAGTCCACTTGTCTTGATAATAGTAATTCCCGTTCTCGTCGTACGCGGGGAAGATGCGGGTACTGTTGTAGGCGTAATCGAAGGGGGCGACGCCGTAAGCGAATCCCGTCACCTTGCGCCGCGTCCCGTTGACTTGCAGGCTGGCCGTGAGATTCTCGCCAAGGGTGATGGTGGTGTTCGTGGCGACGTTGAGCGAACTCATGTCGTTGCCGGTGGCCTCGCCCTTCATCTCGTTGTAACTGACGGAGGTTCTATTTTGCAGGATACCCGACCCACCGCTGACGCTGAGCGAGTGGGCGTGATTCACGGAGTTACGGAACAATATGTCGAACCAGTCGGTGTTCTGCCGCGCCATTTTCAGGTACTCGGCCTCGAAGGCCCCCGGGGAGATGTTCTTGTTGACCATCTGGTCGATCATGTGGGGGTAGCCCATCTCGACTTGATAGAGGTAGCTGACCCGCTCGTCGTACATCTCCTTGGCAAATTCCATGATCTCGCGGGAGTTCAT
>JAISAV010000005.1 GCA_031266545.1 Odoribacteraceae bacterium
GTCGTCGATCTTCTCGCCCACGCCGATGTATTTCACGGGAATCTTGAACCGGTCGGAGATGCCGATCACGACGCCGCCCTTGGCCGTCCCGTCCAGCTTGGTGATGGCGAGGGCGTTCACCTCCGTCGCCAGCGTGAATTGCCTTGCCTGCTCGTGGGCGTTTTGGCCGGTGGAGCCGTCCAGCACGAGCAAGATCTCGTGCGGGGCGCCGGGGATCACCTTTTGCATCACGCGCTTGATCTTGGAAAGCTCGTTCATCAGGTTCACCTTGTTATGCAGCCGCCCGGCCGTGTCGATGATGGCCACCGCCGCGTGGTCGGCCTTGGCCTTGCACAGCGTGTCATAGGCCACCGAGGCCGGGTCGGCGCCCATGCCCTGCTTCACGATCGGGACGCCCGCCCGCCCGGCCCACGCGACCAGTTGCTCGACCGCCGCCGCCCGGAACGTGTCCGCCGCCCCCAGCACGACCGGCATCCCGGCCTCCTGGAACTTGTAGGCCAGCTTCCCGATCGTGGTCGTTTTTCCCGCACCGTTGACTCCCACCACCATGATCACGTAAGGATCCTCTCCGCCGGGCAGCGCGAGCGATCCCCCGTCGCCCGCCGCGTTCTCCTGCAGCAGCGCCACGATCTCCTCCCGCAATATCTTGTTCAGCTCGCCCGTCCCCACGTACTTGTCCCGCTCTACGCGTCGTTCCACCCGTTGAATGATCCGCAACGTCGTCTCGACCCCCACGTCCGAGGAGATCAGCACCTCCTCGAGGTTGTCCAGCACCTCCTCGTCCACCCGGGATTTCCCCGCGATCGCGCGCGACAGCCTCTGGAAGACGCCCTCCCGCGTCTTCTCCAGCCCCTTCTCGAGGCTCGCGCCCTTCTTGTTAAATAAACCGAATAATGCCATGCCGTGTATATTTTTAGGAGCACGAAGGTAAGGAAAAAAACGGCCGCGCCACGAATTTCGCGAAATATTTGCGCGGGTTGTCGGTATTCTCCGCGCGAAATCCTATCTTTGCCCGCGTGAAATCATGTGGAAAGATTTGGCTGATTGCAACCACGAAAAAAAAAGCTAAAACGCAGACCTTCCTGTCCTTCCCGTTTTTTCACGCGAGATAATTTTATATTTACCACGAGCACCGGTGATGACCCCCGGCGCTCTTTTTAACCGTATAACGATCATGAGTTACCTGTTTACATCAGAATCCGTGTCGGAAGGACATCCCGACAAGGTGGCCGACCAGATATCGGACGCCATCCTCGACCACATCCTCGCCCACGACCCCGAGGCAAAGGTCGCTTGCGAGACCCTCGTGACCACCGGCCAGACGGTGATCGCCGGGGAGGTCAAGACAGACACCTACGTCGACGTGCAGCAGATCGCCCGCGAGGTGATCAACCGCATCGGCTACACGAAAAGCGAGTACATGTTCGACGGCAACAGTTGCGGCGTCCTCTCCGCCATCCACGAGCAGTCGCCCGACATCAACCGCGGCGTCGTCCGGGAAGACCCCATGGAACAGGGCGCCGGCGACCAGGGCATCATCTTCGGCTACGCCTGCAACGAGACGGACAATTTCATGCCCCTGCCCCTCGAGCTGGCCCACCTGCTGCTCGTCGAACTGGCCGCCATCCGCCGGGAGGGCCGGGAGATGACCTACCTGCGCCCCGACGCGAAGTCGCAGGTTACCATCGAGTACGGCGACGACCACAAGCCCGTGCGCGTGCACACGCTCGTTATCTCCACCCAGCACGACGAGTTTATCTCCCGCCCCGGCGACGCCCCGGCGGCCGAGCGGGAGATGGTGGGACAGATCCGCCGCGACATCCTCAACACGCTCCTGCCACGGGTGCTCGCACGCCTGCCGGAACGCGTGCGCGTCCTGTTTGACGACCGCCTCGTCCTCCACGTGAACCCCACCGGCAAGTTCGTCATCGGCGGCCCGCACGGTGATACCGGCCTCACGGGGCGAAAGATCATCGTAGACTCCTACGGTGGCAGGGGCGCCCACGGCGGCGGTGCGTTCTCCGGCAAAGATCCCTCCAAGGTCGACCGCTCGGCCGCCTACGCCGCTCGCCACATCGCCAAGAACATGGTCGCCGCCGGCGTCGCCGACGAGATCCTGATACAGGTCTCCTACGCCATCGGCATCGCGCGCCCCGTCGGCATCTTCGTCAACACGCGCGGCACGGCACGCGTCCCCCTCTCCGACGCGGAGATCGCCAAGCGCGTCGCCACCCTCTTTGACCTCCGCCCGCGCGCCATCGAGGAACGGCTGAAGTTGCGCAACCCCATCTACCTCGAGACGGCCAGTTACGGCCACGTGGGACGCGTCCCGCGGGTGGTCAAGAAGAGGTTCGAGTCCAACTACTGGCCGACCGTCGAGGTCGAGGTCGAGCTGTTCACGTGGGAAAAACTCGACCGCGTCGACGAGATCCGGGAGGCCTTCCTGTAAAACCGCGTGGCGTCGCCCCCTCGCCGGGCGGCGACGCCCGCCATCATCACCACGCCCGACACGCCACATGAAAAAACACCTCCTGATCATCACCCTGCTCGCCTCGCTGGCCGCCGCGCCCGCCGCCGCACAGGCCCTCGCCGACGAGCGAGAGGCCCCCGCCTTCGAGATCACCCTGCTCGACAGCACCCGTGTGGACTCGCGCGATCTCGCCGGGCAGGTCATCTTTCTCGCCTTCACGCGGACGGTGCTGCCGTCCAATCCCAGTGTCGCCTGTGCGCGTTCCGTCGGCCTGCTGACGCTGGTCGACAAAGAGTTGATTCCCCGCTTCCGTGAGGAGGAGGATCTCGTCATCCTCCCCGTCATCATGCACTACAAGAGCAGGCAGGAGATCACCCGTTTTCTCGACCGCTACCATTTCAACTTCTCGCCGGGCGTCGACGAGCGTAAAAAAGTCTACTCTCGCTTCGCTGCCGGCGACGCCCCCCGCCTCTTCCTGATCGACCGCGAGGGGAAACTCTCGGAACTCCCCTCCACGCGAGACTTCACGGGCGAGGAGCGCACCGCCTACAAGGCGCGTACCGGCAAGACGCTCCCCGCCACCAAGATCAGCCTCGACCCGACGATATCGGCCATCGACTCGGCGCTGGCCGTCCTGCCCCGCGGCGGGATCGAGTTCCTGCCGTTGACCCTCTCCGGAGCGCTGGCGAGGGCCAGGGAGGAGGGCAAGCCGGTGCTCGCAGTCTGCCACGTCCCGTGGTACGCTTCCAGCCGTCACCTGCTCGCCAAGGTTTTCACCAGGAGGACGGTGGGAGACTACTGCAACGCACGCTTCATCCCCGTGCAATTCAACATGGAGGAGAAAGAGGGACAAAAATTGCAAAAACGCCTCGACCTGCCCCTGTCTGAGCCGACCACCCTCCTCTTTAACCCCGACGGCACGCTCCTCTACCGCACTACCGGAGACGCCACCGCCACCGCGTGGCTCGAGGGAATCAGGACGGCCACGAGCGAGGACTAAAAATTACGAATTATGGAGGCAGGGCAAGCCCTGCCCAAATTACGAATGACGAAACAATGTCGTTTATTTAAGGGCCAAAGGCCCGGTATACCCAGCCCAACGCCCAGTCGTGGTCGGAAGATTACGTCCTCGTAAGCGCATAGCGCTTATGTGTTTATAGCCGTGGGTGACAGCCCACGGAATGAGATGCCCCCCATCCATGCGCCGCATAGCGGTGCCGCAATCATGTTACATACACCTCGTGATGAATGGCACCGCTATGCGGCGCACGGGTGTGGAATGTCTCGTTGATCGTGGCCTATCAGCCAGTCGTGGTCGGAAGATTTACAAGAAGCGCATAACGTTTACGATCTGCAAAAAGCGCATAGCACTTTCATGTTTATAGCCGTGGCTGACAGGCCACGGTCAGCGAAATATCCTCCATCCATGCGCCGCGTAGCGGTGCCGCTGATCACAAGTGCATGTACCATGATTGCGGCACCGCTATGCGGCGCATGTAGGTGGGATATCTTGTTTTCCGTGGGCTTTCACCCACGGCTATAAACGCATAAGCGCTATGCGCTT